>WAKU01000056.1 GCA_015523195.1 Thermococcus sp. | reverse complement strand
CTTGAAGAGGGAGCCCTGTGGTATGAATTGACCCCTCTGAAGTGGGGGGCCCGTCAGGGCATAGAACCTCTGGGCGTCCCGCGGGATCACCCCCATAACCGTAACGGGTATCTGCCAGCCCCTGTACTCCATCACGGTGAACTTAACGAGAACCGGATTCACCGCCTCAACGTGACCGAGCTTCCCGAGGTCGGCCACAACGCTCTGGTTGAAGGTGCTCGTCCCTATGGTCCATATAGAGGCTCCCATGCCGGGGAGGACGATGATAACGTTGCTGGTACTCTGGAGCGTCTTGGAGATGGAGATCTGAAACCCCTCGGCTATCGAGACGAGGGCGGTTATCGAGGCTATGGCTATGATTATGCCCAACATCGTGAAGAAAGTCCTCACCTTCCTCCTGTGAAGGTTCCTGAGGGCTATCTTGAGGAGCTCCCTATCCACGCCTCAGCCTCCATGCGATGAGTGCGAGCAGGAAAAGAAGCGCCCCACCGGCGTAGTAGTAGAGGTTTTCCCTGCCACCCGAGATGCCGTTTGGTATCTGGAGGTAGACGGTCTGGTTGAGGCTTTTGAAGCTGCCGTTTATTGTCAGGTAGGTTATCCTGACTGTTACAGGATACCTCCCCGCCCTAATCGTTCTGTTCAGCACCATGAAGTTCGTGCTGTCGTAGTCCATCGACTCAACGCTGCCTATGTAGCGCTCTCCGAGGGGGAAGAGGCTCAGGTAGGGTGAGCTCACAGAGACCGTAACCCCGCGCGCCGGGGCCTTTCCGTCGTTGGCGACGTCAACCTCGAAGCTGTACCTCCCGTCGCTCACCCAGACGTTTCCGATGTAGGCCTTGAGCTTCGGCCGGCCCTCAACCTGGACACCGAAGGTAGCCTGCTCCTTGTAGGAAACCCCGTTCCCGTCCTCGTAGGTTATCACAGCGTAGAGCGGATAAACACCGGCTGAAACATCCTTGACGGCAAAGAAAAGTCTGCCCTCTACCGAGCGGTTTACGGAAAGGTTCCCGAAGTAGAGGGAGCTCTGTCTTCCAACGGGATATATCGAGGGCTGCTCGCTGCTCTGAGAGCTCGGCAGGAGAGAGTAAGCCTGCTGCTCCTCATTGGGCTTGGTTGGGAGCAGCCCAACGCGAACGTGATAGGCCGGTGCGTTTCCGGTGTTCTTAACCCTGAGAATCACGGTGAAGTTCGAGCCCGGTTCAACCGGGCTTGGAAGGGTTGTGAAGCCCTCGATCGAGACCTCCGGGCGAGTAAAGTCGCTCACGGGAATTCCAACCTGAAACTCATCCCTCCTGATGGCACCGCCCTCACCCGCGTACTCGACGTGAATATAGAGAGGATACACGTCCGGCTTCAAGGTCTTCGAGGCCACGAGACTGAAGCTCAGCTCCGCGGAATGCCCCGGGAAGAGCTCCCCCGTGTAGCCTACGGGCCCCTGGAGGTAGGAGGCGAACGGAAGGTCGCTCTGAAAGGAAGGAATGACTACAGTGGGCAGGAGAAACTTCCTAACGGTCTCCTGAAGGCGGAGGACAGGGCTTGAGTACAGGTAGACCTTAACGTACTTGGCGGCATCATCCCCTATGTTGCGGAGGGTAACCTTTAGACGGAAGGGAGCGCCGACCTCCACGGGGCTGAAGCTGACGTTGGCGAGAACCACAACAGGGCCCTGGAGGAGCAGGTGGGTGGAGTACTTCGGGAAGAGAACCTTCATGTAGGCTTTTGAGTCGGTCACGTTGTAGATTATGAGCTCCATATCGTGCCAGAAGTGGGTTCCGGGCCCCATGCGGGAGTAATCGGTGGTTCCGTTGCTGTAGTACCTGAGGAAAACCCTCCCATCGCTTACGTTAAGGACTGAGAGAAGAATCCTTCCATGGGCTATCGTGGTGTTGGCGTGGATTTCGCCGTAGAAGACAGAAACCGGGACCGAATAAAGGGCCAAAAAAGCCTCGGGGCCGGCGGAAGAGTTCTCAACGTAGATGAGCTTGACCTTCAGGTCAGAGCAGGTGTAGGACTGGCCAGGAGAGAGCGAGAAGTCGGTGGAGGTGAGGTTCCGGTTGTCAACGAGCCTGAAGAGCACCACCGGCTCCGTCCCGCTGTAAACGGCGCTGAGCATCGTGAGGGTGTAGTTCCCGAGCAAAAGCGATTCTCCCCTACTGATGGCCCCGTGGAACACCTCTATGTATCCCCCGCCGCTTGAGCTCACCAGGTGAAGTGGAAGGGGGGATGTAAGGAGCACAGCGATCGTAATTACCAGCAGAGACCTCCTCAAATTTCCTTCACCTCGTACAGCTTACCGTCCCTTATCCTCAAAACTCTATCTGTCTCCCTGGCCACCTCGACGTCATGGGTGACCACAACGAACGTCGTCTTCTTCTTGCGGTTGAGGTTCTTCATCAGCTTCACTATCTCCCCCGATGCCTTCGTATCGAGGTTGCCCGTCGGCTCGTCAGCCAGCACTATGCTCGGCTCGTTCGCGAGGGCCCTCGCTATCGCTACGCGCTGCTGCTGACCGCCGCTCATCTCGGAGGGCTTGTGGGATGCCATGTCAGCTATGCCCACCATCTCCAGCAACTTTCCGGCGCGCTTGATTCTCTCAGTTAATGGCTTTCCTGCGAGTATCATGGGGAGCTCAACGTTCTCAAGTGCAGTTAGTATGGGGATCAGATTGTAGTGCTGGAACACGAAGCCGATCTTCCTCAGCCTTATTTCGGAGAGCTCGTCGTCGCTTAAGCCGATCACATTGCGCCCCTCAACGTAGAGCTCGCCCGAGTCGGGCGTGTCGAGGAGGCCCAGTATGTTGAGGAGAGTTGTCTTTCCGCTGCCGCTCGGCCCGATGATGCCCACGAACTCGCCCCTGCCAATCTCAATGTCTGCACCCCTTAATGCAGGAACCATGATTCCCTTTCCCATCGGGTAGCTCTTGTAGATGCCGAGGGCTTTCAGGACCGTCCGCATGTGTTCTACTTCCCTTTTGGGCCTCTTAACCTTTTGCCCGGAAGCCCTAAATACATTGAGGGAGAAACATATTACGGTGGGGAGAATGTTCCGGAGGATCCTCTACCCAACTGATTTCTCGGATGTTTCGCTTCAGGCCCTCAGGGAGTGCGTCGTCGAGCTTGCGAGACTTGGGGCTGGGGAGCTTCACCTGCTCCACGTCATCGACATAACCGTGGTTGACTTCGAGGCCTTTGAGCTTGAGGAGGTTTACAAGCAGAGGATAGAAGAACTCGGGGAGAAACTCGGCGGCGATGGACTGACCGTAAAGACGGAGGTCAGGGTTGGGATACCCTTCACGGAGATAGCCGAGTACGCCCAGGAGAAGAAGATCGACCTGATAGTGATCCCGAGCGTTGGTGAGAACATCTGGAGGAGGATGTTCATGGGGAGCACTGCCTCAAACCTCGCGAGGGCGGCGAAAAAACCCGTTCTGATACTCAAATACGTGGGGGAAGGTGGGAACTACAGACCCACTTTTGGAGAGTGCGGGGAAATCTTCAAAAAGCCCCTGGTTGCCATAGACTTTTCAAAATGCTCTCTTAGAGTAGTGCAGGCAGTGAAAGGGTTCGAGGAGTTCATAGATGAGCTTTTACTCCTGCATTCTGTGGACTACGGGAGGGTGAAGGACATAGAGAACAACATCGAGATAGCCAAGAGGAACCTGGAAAAGACGTTGAAGGCTTTCAAAGTGAAGGGGGAAGCGGAGGTCTTCGTCGGGACTGCGAGCTCGGCAATCTTAGGAACCGCGATAGCCCGGAAGGCCAGCCTTGTAGTGATAGGAAAGAAAGGCAGAAGCTTCCTAAAGGATCTGATCCTCGGCTCAACGGCGGAGAGGGTCATGCGGGATGCAAGGGTCCCGGTTCTGCTGGTACCCTGCGGATGAGACCTCAGACTGGAACGGCTTCCTCACCGATCGGTAGCTACCCTGTTGGCATCATCGGTCCGTCCTCAATTTTGGAGGGGGGCTTAATAAACCTACTCCCTCTTGCTCTCACCGGTCATCACAGCCGAAGCTATTATGTGGGCGAGCCTCAGGGGTTCGGGAATCAGGCCGTTGGCGGTGGTAACGCGGACTATCTCCGCCGCGGTTTCCAGGTCAACGCCGACGGATTGGATGTAAAGCTTACCGGGGATAAGCTCGGAGAGCGGAGGAGCGCTCCTGAGGAGTTTTATTCTCCTCTCGGAGTCGGGGAAGTGCTTTCTCAGGGCCTCCTCCATGGCCCTCAGGTTCGGTCTCTTCCTCACAACGACCACAACGGGAAGGCCCGTCTCCCTATGGAGCCTTCCGAGATCCACGATGTTGAATCCGGCGTAGGTCACGCCCTTGAGCATTATTACCCTCAGATCCTTAAACCGCGAGTTCAGAATGGCGTCCACCATGGCCTCGGTTGCGTCCCAGCCGTCCACGCTTATCCACCTTGAGAGGACGCCGACCACCTCAAGGGCGCCCTTCATCACAACGCCCACTAAGAGCGTCCTCCCGCCCCCGAGCTTGTCGGAGAAAGAAAAGGTCCCGTCGTCAAAGCCTATGACCCGTATCTCCCTCTTGACCTTCCTTATCATGAGAGGACTTCCTCCAGCCACTTGGCGTACTCACTGTTTACGCGGTCGACGTCTATGCGGAGTATCAGGGGGACTTCGTAGGGGTGCAGCTCCTTCAGGGACTCCTTCAGCGCCTTCCACTTCTCAACCGCGGTTTTGAGTATCGCTCCAACCTCCCTCTCCTCCCGGATCTCCCCCTTCCAGGTGTAGATTGACTCGTGCTCGCGCAGGTTGGCGCAGGCTATGAGCTTCCTGTGCAGGAGCTCCCTGACGATGCCCTTGGCGGTCTCCATGTCCGGAAAGGTTGTGTAAACGAACACCATCTCCATCGGCATCCCCAATGTATAACCGCGGGAAAGCTTAAATTAGTAACGGAAAAACATATATGGGACGTGATATGGGAGAGGGAAGGATCAGAGCCCATCTAAAAATATACGGAAGGGTTCAGGGGGTTGGGTTCAGGTGGAGCATGCAGAGGGAGGCGAGGAAGCTCGGAGTCCACGGATGGGTGAGGAACCTCCCGGATGGAACAGTAGAGGCTGTGGTGGAGGGGGAACCGGAGAGGGTCGAGGCCCTTATCGGCTGGGCCCACCAGGGGCCCCCGATGGCAAGGGTCACGAGGGTCGAGATCAGATGGGAGGAACCGGAGGGGATCTACGGCTTCAGGGTCACTGGTTAGCCAGCTTCTCAAGGAGGATCCTCTTGGGGCAGTACTTAACCTCGCAGTAGTTGCAGACGTACTTCTCCTTATCCCTCTCCGGGGTGCGGATTATGAGCTTCTTGAAGCCCTCTATCTCCTTTATCTTTACAAAGACCTCAACCGGTAGGGTGCCGTCCACCACAACGTAAAGCCTGCTGGGCTCCTCCCTGAGGTTTCTGCTGAAGACCTCCACTATTGGAACCCTGTGTCTGTTGAGGAGGTCGAAGACCTGGGCGAGCGAGCTGGAGTAACGCCCCTTGTCAAGCTCTATCTCAAGCACCTCCCATCCCATTATAGGGGCCACGTCGATCAGCCCGGGGAGGGGGTTGAGGCTCGCGAAGATGAGCCTGAGGGGGTAGGTCTTCTCTATGTATTCTATCGTGTGGTAGATTATCTTCCTGTTCACCCCTATGACCCTCGCCAGCTCGCTGATCGGAACCTCAACGTCCTTCAGATAGATCCTGCCGTTCCTAACCCTAAGGCCGTTCTCAAAGAGGAACTCGGCCACCTTCCTTCTCGCGGGGTAGTTCTTGAAATAATAGTCAAGTATTAGCATCATCTTTGTTCACCTCTTACACAAAAATGAGTAGGAATGGATATTTAAGCTTTTCTGCCCAACGAAAGCGTTTTATTCAGGTTGCCCCCAATAGGGCCGGTGCACTCAGGATGATGGATCCCTTCGGGGCGTGGGCCCGGGAGATAATAGGAGAGTTCGGTGGAATCGAGGACTTTTTGATGAAAATACCCATGTACACAACCGTAGATGAGGCCTTAGAGAGAATAACATGGGAGGACGAGCCTCCAGAGGAGGTCGTTGAGCTGGACGACATCAAGGATCTCATGTCCTTCTACGCGCTTTTGGGTGCCCTCTCCCACTCCCCCTACGGACTGGAGATGGAGCTCGTCAGGGATAAGAACTTGGTGATATACGTCAAAAGGCTCTCGAAGGGACCCTTCGAGGGACTCTCAATAAACGTCAGGGGGGTTAAAAAGGGGGAAATACCGGAGAAGGACAGGCTCATACTCGAAAAGCTCAGGTACAGGGAGATAGGGGACGAGGAGAGGGAGAGGCTCAGGATAGGCTACAAGATGTGGCTCAGGCACTTCCTTCCCCTCTGGGACGGAAGCCTTAAGGAGATCTACATCCGCAACAGCTGGGCATACCTCAGGCGCGACGATGTGATCAAGGTCTGGAAAAAGGCCTACGAGAGGAGTTTTGAGAGGGCCGTGACGATCCTCTACGACATAAGGGACGAGCTGCCAGAGTTTTATGACGAACTGTACTCCCGCATAAAGGGCGTTGCGGAGGAGGAGTTCAAGGAGAGGTTCAAGCTCGGGGGTGTGAGCGCGGGCCCGCTGAGGTTCGACCTGTTCCCACCCTGCGTGAAGAAAGCCCTCGAAGGCGTCGGGAGCGGCATGAGGAACTACGCCATAACCGTCCTCCTGACGAGCTTCCTGAGCTACGCGAGGATCTGCCCCAATCCCCCATCCAAGAACATCAGGGTAAAGGACTGCATAAAGGATCTCTCGATCCTGGAGAAGGAGGTGCTGCCCGTTATAATCGAGGCCGGAAACCGCTGCAAGCCGCCCCTCTTTGAAGACCAGCCAAACGAGATAAAGAACATCTGGTACCACTTGGGCTTTGGCTTCACAGAGAGACCGTCCCTTGAAGACAGCGGAAACTCCACATGGTACTTCCCCCCTAACTGCGATAAGATAAGGGCCAACGCGCCGGAGCTCTGCAGACCGGACAGGTACTGCAGGGGAATAAAGAACCCCCTGACGTATTACCTGAGGAGGCTGTACTTGGAGAGGAAGGGAGGGGAAGAGGGTGGCTGAGCTCTTCAGGGAGGTAAGCCCGGAGGAGAGGAAGCTCTTCTACAGCAGGGAATGGAGCGAGAAGAGGATACCGGACTTCATAATCGAGACCCTTGATAAGAGGGAGTTCGGCTTCGATCACAACGGCGACGGCCCGAGCGACCGGAAGAACCAGTTCGAGGACGTTAGAGATCTCGCGGACTACATCCGGGCGGTCTCTCCCTACGCCGTCTACTCGTCCGTGGCCCTCTACGAAGAGCCGCGTGAGATGAGGGGGTGGCTCGGGGCAGAGCTGGTCTTTGACATCGACGCAAAGGATCTGCCCCTCAGGAGGTGCCTTGAGGTTCATCCCTCGGGCCAGGTCTGTCCCCTCTGCATCGAGGATGCGAAGGAACTCGCAAGGGACACGCTGGTGATTCTGAGGGAGGACTTCGGCTTTGAGGACGTCCACGTGGTCTACTCCGGGAGGGGATACCACATAAGGGTGCTCGACGACTGGGCCGTGGATCTCGACTCCAAGGCCAGGGAGAAGGTGCTGGCCTACGTCACGGCATCAGAGGAGGTAACCTACGACGACATCGAAAGCAGGAGGATAATGCTGTCGAGCGGCTACTACAGGGTGTTCAGACTGCGCTTCGGCTACTTCATAAGGAGGATAAACGCGAACCACCTCCAGAACCTGGGATTAAACAGGGGACAGGTGCGCAGGGTAATAGAGAACCGGGAGGAAATATACGAGGGTTTTGTCAGAAAAGCGCTCCTGACGGCTTTTCCAAGTGGAATCGGCTATAAAAGTCTCCTGAGGCTCTTCGCCCTCTCAAGCACTTTCTCAAAGGCCTACTTCGATGGAAAGGTTACGATAGACGTGAAGAGGATACTCAGGCTGCCCTCAAGCCTCCACTCCAAGGCCGGCTTTGTAACAACGCACATAGGAAGCGACGAGGGTAAACTCGAGAGGTTCAACCCGTTCAGGGACGCCGTTCCAAGGTTCAGGAGGAAGGAGGTCGAGGAGGCGTATAGGGAGTGGATTGAGGAGCACGGCCAATGAACGGAAAAGCTGAAATAGCCATCTCGATGCTCATCTGGGGAAGCGTGGGCATATTCGGGCGGTTCTCCGGGTTGTCTGGGACGGGTGTGGCCTTCGCCAGGGTTTCCCTCGGGTTCCTCCTTCTCGCCCTTATAATACGCCTGTTTGAGGGGGAGAAGCTCAGTGAAATCCCAAAAACGTTAGTGGAGAGATGGAGGCCCCTCCTCGGCCTCGGCGCCGCGCTGGCCCTCAACTGGGCCTTCCTATTCACCGCCTTCAACTACACGAGCATAGCCAACGCCGTCCTCGTCTACTACACGGCACCGATACTTGCAACGCTGATCTCGTGGCGCTTTCTGAAGGAGGAGGTCTCTGGAGAAAGGTGGGCGCTTATAGGGCTGGCCTTTCTTGGATTGGCGCTGGTAATAAGCGGCCAGAGGTTAAGCCTCAACGACAGGGACTTCGTTGGGGTAATCTTGGCCTTCACAGCGGCGCTCTTCTACGCCCTGATCCCGAACTTCGGCCGCTCCCTCAGGGAAGTTGACGGGAAGCTTTTAACGCTCCTCCAGCTTGGGATGGCGTCCGCGGTTTTGACCCCCTTCATGGTCGCGTCAAACGTCGGAAACCCCGTGTGGTGGGCGATTTTGGTTTTAGTAGTTGTTCACACCGTCTTGGCGCTCTTCCTGTATATGGACGGCCTCAAAACGGTGGAGGTGAACGAGGCCGCTTTACTGAGCTACCTTGATCCGATGAGCGCGGTGGTCTACGCTTTCCTGGTCTTCGGCGAGGTTCCCGGAGTAACCACGGCAATAGGGGGCGCTCTCATACTCCTCGCTTCCGCTTTGGACGTTCTGAGAAGGTGAGGCGAGGGGGCCGTAGCCCGCCTTCTGTATGGAGGGGGCATTCGACTGAGCGGCCTACCACGGGGCTCGCACCGGGAACTCATCGCCCCTCCCTCGGCCTTGCACCCCGCGGGACGGCCGTTTCACCGCATCCCGGCGGGTCGTCTGCGGGTTAGCTCGGGCGCCGTCGCCGGCCCCTTCGCCGCTTTCATCCCCATCCCCGCCGGGCCGTGTCGTTTCTGCGCCGTTGCCCGGCCTCTCGGCCGGTGCCTTGCGGCACCGCGGCCCCGGTGCGGTGGGCGGAACTTCCTCGGGAGCACCCCGGGAGCCCCCGGCCCCCTCGCCTGTAGAAGCTATTAACCGAGGGAATAAAAAGCTTGCTCACTTCCTCCTCTTGGGGAGCTCCCTGTTCTCCACGAATTTAGGGAGCTTGGGCCTCTTGAACCTCCCGAGGGGGGAGCGGCGCTTAGGTTTGGGTCTTGAGCGCGGCTTCCTCGCACGTTCCCACGGATTGAGTGACTCTTCCTTGCCCCCCGAGAAAAGGAAGATACCAATCACCACTGCGATGGCTATTAGAGCCCCAACTATTAAGGCCAGGCTACTCCTTCCCCCGCTCACCCCTCCCGTTGTGTTCACTGGGCTCGTGGGGGATGTTGAGGTTACGGGGACGTTGGCCGGTGGTATGAACAGGGAGCCGTTCCAGGTGTCGAAGACCCCCTCCCTGCCAGAGAGGTAGACCGAGACACCGTAGGTCTTGTTCTTGGGGAGGACGAAGGAGAATGACTCCAAGCTGAGCCCCGGCTGGAGAGTTAGAGACTTTGAATCGGATACAAGTGTCACGTTGCCGGAGGTTACGGCGTAGTAGAGGGACACCGGGAAAGGAATGGGGTTGGGGTTCCTAAGGGACACGTCCATCCTCACCCTCTTTCCCTCGAAGGAGAATGAAACGTTTGCTATGGAGGGGTAGCTCATGACCGTATAGGAGGCGGACACGGTCGCTATGGTGGTCCCACCGTACGCCAAGGACACCTCAACCAGCGCGTTTCCAGAAACGTTCGTTGGCAGGGTGATCTCAAGGATCTCGGTGCCCGGGGAGACGCTGACTTTGAAAGACCGCCTGAAAACCGCTCTGCCAGCGGTTACCGAGTACGTGACGTTGAGGTCAATGTCTCTCTCAGCCCCCAGGGTCAGGTAGCCCTTGAGCCCGGCTCCAAGGAGGACGGTTTTCGAGCTCAGGCTGAAGTTGACGATGCCAACACCCTTAGAAACGTAGAAGGGGAACACTTTAACCTCGGAGCCCCTGAGGGAGCTCACATTAAGAACCGCCCTATAGGTGCCCGGGCTCCAGTTCCAGCCCACTGGGATCCTAAACGAGAGCTTATGCAAACCGGGTTCGATAACCTTAGAGCCCCTGAAGGAGAGAACCTGCGAGCCGTTCTTAATTACGGAGAGGCTGTAGGATATCCCCTCCGGATACGCGTTGAGGTTCACGACCTCGGCGGTTAGAAGGAGGGTCTCGCCGTTGAAGGGGTTTTTAGAATCCGGTCTCTGGAGAACGTAGCCGCTGAGCTTTCTGAGCTCCACGGGGTTTTTCTTCACCACTACTGGAACGGTGAGGGCGAGGCTGAGTATTGAGCCGTTCTCTGCCATCGCCCGGAATCTGAGACTGAGGGAGTAACGACCGGGCGAGGCGTCAGCTGGAACCCGTATCCGGTAGGGAACAACCTGGGACTCCCCGGCCTTCCAGTTGTTGAAGATCGTGTAGCCCAAGGAGAGCGAGAGGTTCAGGGAGCCGTTGACGGAATAACCCGTGTAAACGACCACGGAGAGGTTCAGGCCTGCGCTGTTCACGACGGTCATGTTGCCGGATAGAAGCTCTCCCGGCACCAGCACAAGGCGCTCACCAGTATAGAGGCCCGACGACTGTAAAGCGCTGGTTCCAGGGGCTAAGATGGTGAGAAAGAGCAGAAGCGTTATCAGGGAGCCCCTCAGCCTCATACTACCACCCGAGAGTCTTAACGGCTCTCTTTGAGTCCAGGAGCTTAAAAAAGTTTCGAGATTAGAAAAACCCGCGGAGAGCCTTCAGGAGGAGAAAGGCCCCGATTCCAGTGAGGAGCGTGGAACCTAAGAGGCCAAGCCTGTAGAGAAGTTCTCGCCGGAACTGGGGGTAAACGATGACGTGGATTATGAGGAGCATGATGCCGTAGAGGAGCGCGAAAAGGCCGAGGGCAAGCTCCACCTTTACACCGAGCACGAAGAGGACGCCGAGTATGGAGCCGGCCAGTATGGAGACGTTGGGCACGGTAAAGGCGTAGTACTTCAGGAGCACCTTCCCCTCTTTCATAGGCCTCACTCCGGGATGAATGCGTAAGTTGTTGTAGTGGGAAGAGCCCTCCGGAGTTTGGGGAGCAGGTACCTTGGGTAGAGCTTCTCAACCCTCTCGTCGAGGGGGTCGTAGGTGTTGAGGATTTTGTCCACGACCTTAACAGCAACCCTGCCCCTGACCCTGAAGTGAGCCTTGTCGAGGGGCCCTATCTCGAGTATTATCGGGAGCAGCAGGGAGTCCATCTCCTCCTCGTCAACGAGTGAGGCTATGAACTCAAGCTCACTCCGCTTAAAACCGTGGATCTCGCCGTCCCTGAGCACGACGCCCGGCTCCCGCTGATTGAGGAGAGAGCTTAGGGGAAGCCTCCTTTTGGGCAGGTGAATGTTTATCCTCCCTATCTCGTGCTGAATTATCCTTTCCACGGATGTCATATAGACAGTTCGAGGTCGGGTTGAAAAACGTTGGTTCACATATTTATGTCAAAATATTCAAAATAATCACCATTAAATAACCAAAATCATGTCAAAAATCCAAGGTGCACTTTCGCCGCCCGTCAGAGTGACGAAGTTCAGAACATAAAGGTTAAATTATAAATTTATTCAGCAATATGCGAATTAACTGCATAAAAGTTCAATAGGTGATGAAAAAGATGAACGATATTAAGAAGATCGGGGGAGCGGAGGAGATGGGAAAACCGCGTTTTATTCAGCTGCTCTTCGTGGACATAAACGGGGCCGCGAAGGGAATGGAGCTTCCAATCTCAAGGTACGAAGAGGCAGTGGAGGACGGCATCTCCTTCGACGGCTCCTCCATACCCGGTTTCCAGGGCATAGAGGACAGCGATCTCATATTCAAGGCCGACCCATCCACCTACGCCGAGGTTCCATGGGAGGGAATAGCGAGGGTTTACGGCTATATCTACAAGGACGACAAGCCGTATCACGCGGACCCGAGGGGCGTTCTGAAGAAAGCCGCAGAAACCCTGGCAAAGGAAGGCTTTAAAGCCTATATCGGGCCGGAACCCGAGTTTTACCTGTTCAAAAAAAACGGCACCTGGGAGCTCCAGATACCGGACAGCGGGGGCTACTTTGACCTCGTAACACTCGACAGGGCAAGGGAGATAAGAAGGGAGATAGCACTCTACATGCCCCATCTCGGTCTAACACCCGAGGTTCTCCACCACGAGGTCGGAAGGGCCCAGCACGAGATCGACTTCCGCTACGACGAGGCCCTTAGAACTGCCGACAACATAGTCAGCTTCAAGTACGTTGTCAAAGCGGTCGCGGAGCTGCACGGTCTCTACGGAACCTTCATGCCCAAGCCGATCTACGGCTTCCCGGGAAACGGCATGCACCTCCACATAAGCCTCTGGAAGGACGGAGAAAACGCCTTCATGGGCGATGATGGGATCAGCGAGACCGCCCTCTACTTCATAGGGGGCATCCTGAAGCACGCGCGGGCCTTGGCAGCCCTCACGAACCCCACGGTCAACAGCTACAAGCGCCTCGTCCCAGGTTACGAGGCACCGGTCTACGTCAGCTGGGGCTACCGGAACAGGAGCGCGCTGATACGCGTTCCGGCCTTCTGGGGCAACGGCGCGAGGATAGAATACCGCTGTCCTGACCCGAGCGCGAACCCGTACTTAGCATTCGCCGGGATCCTCATGGCCGGCTTGGACGGCATAAAGAGGAAGCTTGAACCTGACGCATACGTTGAGACCAACGTCTACGAGATGAGCGAAGGCGAGAGGGAGAGGCTCGGCATCGAGACTCTTCCCGGGAGTCTTAAGGAGGCCCTGGAGGAGCTCAAGGCGGACAGAGTCGTGAGGGAAAGCCTCGGAAAGGCCTATCATAACTTCGTGGCCCATAAGGAAAGGGAGTGGGAGGAGTACAGCGGTTATATCGCCGAGAGGGGGCTGCCGCTGGACACCGAGAAGGTCACGGAGTGGGAGCTGGAGCGGTACTTTTACGTTTAATGAACCTCCTCTAAGGAGGCTTCCTCCGGTTTCTCCTCCTTCTTAACGTGCACGATAACTGAGCCGCCTATTATTAGAACCGCCCCAAGGATCTGGGGGATGGTCAGCTCTTCACCGAAGAGGACGTAAGCCAACGCTATGGCAACGACTGGCTCAACGGTTGCCACTATGCTCGCCCTGCTAACCTCGACTTCCCTGAGGGCGTGGTTGTAGAGGACGTAGCCGAGAAAGGTCGGGAAGAATGCCAGCCCGAGGAGGTAGGGAACCGCGCCGGAGGGAACGGAGAACTTCGAGAAGGGGGCCAAGTAGAGCAGGCCAAAGAACAGCGTCATGAAGAGAACCCTCTCCGGCCTCTCGTCCCTGACCCCGAACTTCGCCATGATGCCGTACAGGGAGTAGACGAAGCCGGTGCTTATTCCAGTGGCGAGGGGGAGCAGTCCGACGTTGAAGTCAACGTCCCCGGCGACGAGGACGACCCCGAGCAGAACCATGAGAAGGGCGATGGCCTTCTCCGGGGTAACCTGCTCCCCAAAGACCAGCCGGCCGAGAACCACCGAGAAGGCTGGAGCGGTGTAGACGAGGAGAACGGCGAAGCCCACCGAGGATATCTTGACCGTGTAGAAGTAGAGCGTGTAGAAGGCGAAGACCCCAATGAGGCCGTAGACCGCGTAGAAGGAGAGCCTCCTCCGTGTGAAGGGATTCTCGCGGAGGAACAGGGCTATGTAAGAGCCGAGGATCATGAGGGCGAAGAGAACCCTCCAGAAGACCATCGTGAAGGAGTCAACGCCGTAGCGGTAGATGTAGGTGGCGAATATTCCAAGGGTTCCCCACATGCTCGCAGCGAGAAAAACCAAAAGGTAGCCGCGTTTCATGGGTTCACCTCAGAATGAGGGGCCAAGGGGGAGCCTTCTCTTGTGCTCGCTTTCCTTTACGAGCCTCTCGACGTGCTCAACGGTTTCAGCGCCTATGCCGAGTTCTTCCGCGATCTTATCCCTCGGCATCTTGAGGTCAACGAGGCGCCAGAGGATCTCATCAAGCAGGCGGTAGCTTATTCCAAGCTCGTCCTCATCAGTCTGCCCCTCCCAGAGGCCAGCAGTGGGCTTCTTCTCGATTATCCTCCCCGGAACGCCGAGTAGCTTCGCCATCTCCCAGACCTCGGTTTTGTACAGGTTTATGAGCGGCGCGTAATCGCTCGCACCATCGCCCCACTTCGTGAAGTAGCCCGTGAGCAGTTCGCTCCTGTTGCTCGTTCCTAAAACCAAGCGGTTCATCTGGTTGGCGTGGGCGTAGAGGATGACCATCCTCGTCCTGACCATTACATTGCCCAAAGCCTTTTTATCAAGCTGGAAGCCGAGGCTCTCCACGAAGGCGCTGACGATGGGTTTTATGCTTATCAGCCTGCACTCTATCCCAAGGCTCCCGCAGACGAGCTTGGCATCTTCAACGTCTCCGTTCGCGTAGTAGGGCATTATGAGGCCGAGGACGCGGTTCTTCCCGAGTGCCCTCACCGCGAGGTAAGCCGTAGTCGCGCTGTCTATTCCACCGCTTATCCCCACGACAACGCCTTCCGCGCCGGCCTCTTCAACCTTCCGCGAAATAAAAGCCGTTATCTTCTCTAAGGCTTCCCCATAATTGAGGGATCTCAAAGTATCACCCCCTCAGGGCTTTTTCAAGTCCAAGCCAGGCCAATATGGTGCCAACTATTGCGAGAACGAAAGCCGGGATCGCTAACGAGGAGTAGGGGTAGTCAAGGGCGCTAACCCTGTAGGTGTAGGTAACGCATCCGCTGAGCACGTCAACGTAGGGCCTGCCATCTGGATGGAGTGTAAGGTTGCCCGTTATGTTGTAGGCGGTGTAGTGTCCGTTCACGACTACTTCTACGCTGGCGTTTTTTGAGCTCAGTGTGAGCGTCCTGTTGGTTACCGTGGCCCCTTCGAGCGTCGAGTTGCCGAGCAGGTACTGGCCGCTCCCCATGGTTCCGGTCTTTGAATACTCAAGCGGGGTGAAGTGAAACACGGCAACGGCGGACATCAGGAGGGCCAGCAGGATGAAGGAGAAGCCGAGGAGGAAAACCCTCGACCGGAAAACGGTAGAAAAAGAAACCATTGGGGGCCACCGCTCAGAATTTTCCGACGAGGTGGCACTCGGCCCAGTGGTTGTGCTCGTACTCAACGAGCTTTGGCTGCTCAACGTCGCAGAGCCCCTTCTGGGCGTAGATGCACCTCGGGTGGAAGCGGCAGCCGGGCGGGATCTCAACGGCGCTCGGAACCTCGCCCCTGATCGGAAGCTCCTTGATGACGTTTCTCCTCTCTGGCTTCGGCTCCGGAACGGCCGCCAAGAGCGCCCTCGTGTAGGGATGGAGTGGGTTGTCGATGATCCTCTTGGCCGGGCCCATTTCAACTATCCTTCCGAGGTACATCACGGCTATCCAGTCAGCAAAGTACCTGGCCGTTGAGAGGTCGTGGGTGATGTAGAGGTAGGTAACGCCCATCCTGTCCTTGAGGTCCTTCATGAGTTCGAGGATCTCGGCACGGATCGAGACGTCGAGCATCGAAACAGGCTCGTCGGCAACTATGAAGGTCGGGTTCAGGATGAGGGCCCTCGCTATCGCAACGCGCTGCCTCTGACCGCCGGAGAGCATGTGCGGGAACCTGCTGACGTAGTCCTCGGGTGGGGTGACCTTGACCATTTCGAGGGCCTTGTAGATGAGCTCCTCGCGCTCCGCCCTGGTCTCACCGATGCCGTGGATGAGGAGCGGCTCTTCGAGGACGTCGAATATTCTGAAGCGCGGGTTGAGGGAAGCAAAGGGATCCTGGAAGATCATCTGAACCTTTCTCCTGTAGGCGAGCACCTCCTCCTTTGTCCTGACCTCCGTAACGTCCTGTCCTTCGAGGTATATCTTACCGTCCGTGGGCTCAAGGAGCTTTACTATGAGCCTGCCCGTGGTTGACTTTCCACAGCCGCTCTCGCCGACGAGGGCGAAGACCTGCTGCTTGTATATCTCGAAGTTGACCCCATCGACGGCGTGGACAAAGCGCTCCGGCTCGCCGCGAAGGCTCGCTAAGAGGCCCCTCTTGAGCGGGAAGTACTTCTTGAGGTTTTCAACCTTGAGTATCGGCTCCGCCATCGTTCACACCTCACAGCAGCCAGCATGCGGCGTAGTGATCCTTATCAATCTCCTTAAGCTCGGGCTCCTGTTCCCTGCAGACGTCCATGGCATAGGGGCACCTTGGATGGAAGCGGCACCCCTTCGGCGGGTTGATGAGGTTAGGCGGCTGTCCCGGGATGAACTCAAGCTTCTCAACGTCCTCGTGCAGTCTCGGTATTGCCGCGAGGAGCTTCTGCGTGTACGGGTGTGCCGGCTCGTAGTAGATCTTCTCGCTGTCGCCGATCTCGACGATCTTTCCGGCGTACATTATTGCCACCTTATCGCTTATCTCCGCGAGTATGCTGAGGTCATGGGTGATGAATATCATTGAGAGGCCGAGCTCCTTCTTAAGACGCTTCATGAGGTTGATTATCTGGGCCTGGACGACAACGTCTAAGGCGGTCGTGGGCTCGTCCGCTATGACGACGCTCGGCTCCATGAGAAGGGCCATTGCTATGATGACGCGCTGCTTCATACCCCCGCTGAGCTCATGCGGGTAGCGGTAGACCACCTCCGGGTCAAGGCCAACGAGTTCGAGGTACTTTTGAGCCCTGTCGAGTGCCTCCTCCTGCTTCATGCCCTTGTGGTAGATGAGGGGCTCCGTCATCTGGTAGCCGACTGTGAAGACTGGGTTGAGGGCGTTCATCGCACCCTGGAAGATCATCGAGATCTTTTCCCACCTTACCTCCTTCCTGAGGACATCGTCTGGGAGGCCGACTATCTCCCTCCCGTCCACCTTGATGCTGCCGTCCACTATCTTGCCGGGGGGTGTTGGCATTCCCAAAAGGGTAAAGCCGAGGGAGGACTTGCCGCAGCCGCTCTCGCCGGCAAGCCCCATAACCTCTCCCTTCTTGAGGTCGAAGGAGACGTCGTCCACTGCCTTGACGACACCCTTGTTGGTGAAGTAATACATCTTGAGGTTCTTAACCTCGAGTACTGTCTTGGCCATTCAAACCACCTCACGCGCGCTTGAGCCTCGGGTTCAGGACTGTGTCGAGGGACACACCTATCAGGACGAATATGAGTCCGACTGTGGCTATTGCGAGTCCGGGCGGGATGACCTGCCACCAGTAGCCGTTTATTGTTGCACCGTTCATCTGGGCATCGTTCAGCATCCTGCCCCAGCTTATCATGTTCGGGTTGGTCAGGCCGAGGAAGCTCAGTCCAGCCTCGCTGAGTATTGCCCCCGGAACGCTGAGGGCTATGTTGGCGAAGGCGTACGGGAGGAGCTGCGGGACTATGTGCTTGAAGACTATCCTGCCGGTTCCAGCACCGAGGGCCCTGGCGGCTTCAATGTACGTCTGCTCCTTGATCTGAAGGGCCATACTTCTGGCTACCTTGGCCGTACCCATCCAGCCGAAGAGGACGAGGATTCCAACAAGCTGCGTCAGGGAGATCTTGCCGCCGAAGTAGAGCGAGAGCAGGATGAGCATCGGAAGCACCGGAAGGGTCATCATGAACTCGTTGAACCTCTGGAGTAGCTCATCCACCCAGCCGCCTACGTAGGCGCTCGTAACCCCGTAGAGAACCCCGATTAGAACGGTGCTTATGGCAACTGAAAGGCCTATGGCTATGGCTATCCTGATTCCCCAGAGGAGCCCGATGGATATCGGTCTTCCGTACTGGTCGGTTCCGAGGGAGCCGAAGGTCCTTC
Organism: Thermococcus sp.; assembly: GCA_015523195.1. Classification (GTDB taxonomy): domain Archaea; phylum Methanobacteriota_B; class Thermococci; order Thermococcales; family Thermococcaceae; genus Thermococcus. The sequence goes on along the minus strand of WAKU01000056.1, from coordinate 2,404 downwards.
CGACCATCGTGACCTCAATGTTGTCGAGGTTGACCTTAACGTCCTTCGGAGAGCGTATGAGCAGCGTGAACTTGTAGTTCCCCATCAGACCCGTGGTGTTGTAAACGATTTCTCTAAGGGGAAGCAGGTGGCCCTTACTGTCGGTTATCTGGCCGAAGAGTATCTTCATCGGATCGGCGCTCTGGAAGTAGCTGTAGAGGGTGTTGTTCATCTGGAGCTGCTGGTTGAGCTGCAGTAGCCTTATGCTGAGCGGTAGCTGGGGTTGCAGAGGCATCAGGAGGTGGAAGACGCCGTTCTCGTAGAGCCAGTAGAACAGCAGGCTCTTGACCTGAGGGGTGTATCCGAGCTGTATTGCACCGCCGTTGGGGAAGGGTGAGTCCTGGAGAAGGAGTATGTTCTCGTATTTAACCCCCTTCTCCTTCGGCCTCTGAACCATGATGGAGACCTTGGGGTTGTCCTTCGGTGTGGAGGCGTTGGAGGCGATGCCAGTGATGACTATGTTCTTCGGGGGGACGTTGTACCTCATGTCGTAACTGAAGGTGAGGGTGTAGACGTTCTGACTGCCGTTTATTTGGTGCTTCACCTGCATATCCCCGAGCTTGAAGACCTTTTGAGGGGCCTTCTTAACGCTGCTGAAGTAGTTCTCCCACGAGGGGGGAGCGTTCTTCGGGTTGGTAATCCAGGCTTGGCCCGTCTGCCATTCCTTGGGTATGTTCGGACTCGTGAGGACTGGGGCCGCGAGGGCCAGGACGAAGAGGATGATCAACAGGGCCAGCCCCACCATACCCGATACCTGATGCTTGTACTCACTCCAGAACCTCTTGACGCTGTCTTTGAAGTCAACCCATCTCATCCCCTATCACCTCACGCCCTCGCTGCGGCACCGACCCTGACGCGCGGGTCAAGGTAGCCGTAGAGTATGTCCGCCAGCACCATTGAGAACACGAACAGGAACGCGAACATGTAGTTGAGTGCCATCATCGTCCTCACGGCGTTGAGCTGGAGTGCTTCCCAGTACAGACGACCCATTCCAGGCCAGTTGAAGACTATCTCCGTGATTATTGCACCGCCCATTGAGCCCAACATTGCGAAGATGATCATGGTGACTATTGGAGGAGCCGCCGCCTTGAGTGCGTGCCCGTAGATGACCTTCCTCTCGGGGACACCCTTTGCCCTGGCGACCATTATGAAGTCCTCCTGCATCGTGCCTATCATTATGTTCCTGATGATCCAAGACCAGCCGCCGAAGGAGACCGTGACTATGGTCAGCACTGGGAGGCTCATTTTCTTGAGTATGTTGACCCATCCCGAAACCGCCACCTGCGAGTACAGGGTTATTGGCAGCCAGCCGAGGTAGACCACGAAGAGCAGTATCATGAGCATTCCCAGCCACCACATCGGAAGGCTTGTTGTGAGCATTGCCAGTATGGAGATCGTCCTGTCCAAGAGGCTTCCCGGTATCTGGGCGCTCTTGACCCCGAGAGCGAGGCCTATGAGGATTATGATCACCTGGGCCGTTGTGAAGAGCAGTATGGTTCTCGCGAGCGCGCCCTCTATCTGTTTAACCACGTTATGGGTTCCGAAAACCGGCTCGATTGAATTGCCCCACCTGAAGATGAAGGTGTCCACAGTGTACATCCACGTCCTTCCCCAGTAGGACTTGTCAAGCCCGTACTTATGCATCAGCTGCGCCTTGTAGTTCAGGATCTGCTCCTGGGTCGGGGCCCTGTGGTGGGCCTTGAAGTAGCCCTGAACCCACATCTGGACGTCTGAATCAACCTGCGCAGTGTACTGAATCGTGGCCAGTTTGGTGAAGAGGGCCGACATCAGCAGCACTGCGAGGAACAAAATAATTACAGCGTTTACGGTTCGGTAAGCTATGTATTTTCCGAAGCCCATTGCCATTTTAACCCCTCCAGACGTTGCCAGCTATGCTCGTCAAGGGTCAAGTTTTACGTGAAAGTTAAAGTTTAAATAGTTTTCCCAAAAGGGCACATGTGTATAGATGAATACATCCAAGCTAAGAGGTACATAAGAGAAAAGAGAAAAGGGGAAAGGTTCACTTCCTCCTTCTGAGGAGGAGTGGGAGTGCTGCGAGGCCTATTATTGCTGCCGGCCCGCAAATGTGCCAGCCGCCCTTGCTGCTACTGCTCGAAGGCGTGCTTGACGGGCTTGAACTACTGCTCGAAGGGCTACTGCTCGAAGACATACTGCTCGAGGATGAAGTGCTGCTTGATGAGGACGAGGTTGAAGAAGTACTGCTGCTCGAAGAACTCGAAGTCGAAGAAGTACTGCTCGAAGAGCTCGAAGTAGAGGAAGTCGACGTAGTACTGCTCGACGAAGAGGTAGTACTGCTACTCGAAGAGCTTGAGGAGCTTGAGCTGCCCGTGCTGGTGCCGCTCGG
>WAKU01000055.1 GCA_015523195.1 Thermococcus sp. | reverse complement strand
TCGAGCGAAAAGCGCGGGCGCGGCCTGCTCAGGGGCTCGTATTCCCTCAGCCTCTCCCTGTAAACGCACGGCTCGGCATCGAGGCCGAACTCCCTCAGAATGTACGCCCCGACCAGCTTGCCCTCGATGTAGTTCGCGTAGTGGGGTTTAACCCCGGCGGCGCTTCCTGCGACGTAGATTCCATCCCGTATCCTGTGCTCTTCATCGAGTACCGGCGTGTAGTAGCCGCGCTTGAAGAGGAGCTTTCCGCCGGCCTGGGTTACTGGGTTTATGTCCGGAATCCGGCCGTCGGCCATAATCACCGCGTCAACCTCGTAGGTGTTGCCGTTCTCGTCGATGAGCCCCTCAACTCTATCCTTCCCCTCGACGCGCTTTGGATTCGGAACCACGACGTAATCTATACCCCAGCGGTCGAGTTCGGCGGTTATCTCCTCTGGAAACGCTCCGGTTACGGCCACTCTCTCCCCCGGGGCAACGTTCCAGACGTTCATCACTTCGAGGGCATCGGCCCTCCTGAAGACTCCCGGATAATCGTTGTTCTCGAAGAGCATTATTGAGTCAACCGCGCCCGTCGCTAAGACAACGCGCTTGGCCATGAACTCTATCAGCTGGTCGTTTCTAACCGCCGGAACGAGGAAGTACTCGCCCTTGTCGAAGACGCCCAAGGCAGCTGTCTTGAGGAAAACCCTGACGTTCTCGGAGAAGTTCGTGAGCCTCTCTATCGCCTCCCTCGGGTTTCCGAAGCCTTCCTGCTCAACTCCCTTGAGCCACATGTCGCCGCCGAGCCACGTGCGCTCTTCGATCAGAGCAACCGTAAGCTTTTCCCCGACCTCTTCCACGACGCCCAGTCCAGCGGGGCCTGCCCCGATAACTGCCACATCGACGACGTAGCGGAGAACGGGCTTGCCCTCGTCTATCTTCACCTGCTCCTGGAAGTCGTCGTAGCGCTGTCTCTCGATCCTCATGCCGTCCCTGAGCTTGAGCTTTCTGCCGTTGACGTTCTTGACTCCATCAACCTTGACGGGCAGCGGGCCGAAGGTAAACGCCCCGCGCTTCCTTCCCTCCGTGCTCGTCGTGAGCCAGTAGACGCCGTTGGCGAGCATCGCGACCGGGAACTTTTCGCCTTCATAAGCTTCGTATGGCTTTCCCTCAAAATAAATCGTGATTCTCTTAGAAGCATCCTTCTCCGTTAGGTCGAGCCGTCTCATGCTCCCACCTCTAAAACTCAACCGGCGTCCCACCTTATGCACGCATGTTTATAAACGTTAATACGGGCGTTTGGGCAATCCATCCGCTATCTCAGGGCGGCCCTTCGGTGGTTAGATTTTTAAAGCACCGAGAGATTTAGTGATGGGTTGGGCCGGTGGCCTAGTCAGGAGGGGGCGTCGGCCTCCGGAGCCGAAGGTCGCGGGTTCAAATCCCGCCCGGCCCGCCATTCTTCGAATAAGCCTTTGAGGTTGCTACGGACATCCGATGGAATAAAAGGCTTCGACGGCAGTTTATCCTGATAGGGGTGGTTGGATGCACAGGGTTTTAGAGGGGGACGTTCTGCGGGCGCTCCGGAAGGTTGGGGCCGGGAAGGTGCTCATCCAGACGCCGGAGGGGCTGAAGGAGGAGGCCCAGAGGCTGGCCGACTTCCTTGAGGAGAACGGGATCGAGGCGATAATAAGCGGGGACGTGAACTACGGGGCCTGCGACCCGGCCGATAGGGAGGCCAAGATGCTCGGCTGCGATGCCCTCGTTCACCTCGGCCACAGTTACATGAGGCTCCACCTTGAGGTGCCCACGGTTTTCGTGCCGGCCTTTGCCGATGCCGATCCCGTTCCAGCCCTCAAGAGGAACCTGTCCGAGATAAGAAAGCTCGGGGAGAGGATAGGCCTCGTTACGACCGCCCAGCATATTACCTACCTCGGGCGGATGAGGGAGTTCCTTGAGGGGGCGGGCTTTGAAGTCCTCGTTGGCAGGGGGGATTCGAGGGTAAGCTGGCCCGGCCAGGTTCTCGGCTGCAACTTCTCCGCCGCGAGGGTTGACGCCGGGGGAATACTCTTCGTTGGCGCAGGCTACTTCCACCCCCTTGGCGTGGCCCTCGCCACAAAGAAGCCCACCCTCGCTGTCAACCCCTACTCGGGCGATGCCCTCTGGATGGATAAGGAGGCGGAGAGGCTCATCAGAAAGCGCTGGGCGCAGATAGCGAAGGCGGTGGACGCGAGGAAGTTCGGCGTCATCGTGAGCACCAAGAAGGGTCAGCTCAGGCTCAGGGAGGCCGTACGCGTGCTCAAGCTTCTGCGCGAGAGCGGGAAGTACGCGAGGCTGATAGCGATGGACAATGTGGTCTACACCGCCTTGGAGGGCTTCGACTTCGACGCCTACGTTGTCGTCGCCTGCCCCCGCGTTCCCATAGACGACTACGAGGACTGGAGGAAGCCCGTGCTCACCCCGCCGGAGCTTGAGCTCCTCCTCGGTCTCAGGGAGGAGTACGAGTTCGACGAGATAAGAGGTGTTGAGAGGAGCGAGGACGAGCCCTACGGGGTCTCCCTTAAGGTTTGAAATTCGTATCAAATATGGCCGTAAAGAGCGGGACTAAAATCTTATATAAGATAAAAACCGAAACTCAACGTGATGAACGAGGGCGATGAAACTTCCCTTATGTTAAAGGAGCTCCTGCTGTCCTGGGATGTAAAGAAAGCCATAGAGCTGGCCCTGGAGGATCCGAAGGCGCTGAGGGCCCTCTTCAGTCTCCTGGGGGAGAAGGATGAGAGGCTGAGGATCAGGACGCTTGGTGCCCTGAGGGAGATCCTGAGGAACCTGCCACCCTCCCGCAAGAAGGCCATCGTCAAGGAGTTTCTCGACGACCTCATAAGCGTTGCCAAGGGGGGCAGTGAGGTAGTGGCCCTCAACACTGTAAGGGTTCTGATGACCCTCGTTCACGGCTTTCCGCTCTCTCAGGGGGCGTTTCTAAAGCTCATCAACCTTATGAAGGAGCTCTCCGACAAAAGCGAGCCCATCTTCATAGAGCTCTTCTCCCTCGCCTCCGTTCTCAGGGTTTACAGCCTCAGTAGGGACGTTCTGGATGAGCTCACCTCTATGATGACTTCAAGGGATCTTAGAAGGTCTCTCCTGGGTCTGAGGCTCCTGCTCACCGCAGCGGAGGGCACGAGGTTCTCCCTGATAAAGCGGGTTCTTGAGGAGGTTCCGCACGTCATCGACGAGGCCATGGGAAAGAAGGATGCTGTGGTGGCAGACTTGGCTTTTGACTTGCTCAGCGAGGTCTCCCGCATGCCCCTCAGGGAGGACTACGTGGACGAGTTCATCCACGCCCTGACCGTTGTTAAGAACATAGCCTTGGGAAAGGAGTCCGACTTAAAGTGGAGGGCAAAGCAGGTACTCGGGGAGATGGAGGAGGCGGTGTACAGGTACTACCGGGACAACCCTGGGGCGGCTAAGGACAGGATACAGAGGCTTTTGATAAACGAGCGCTTCTACGAGGCGATAGATCTCGCCCTCGCGGTTGGCGACACCTACGTCCTCAAATGGCTTTCTGAGCTCCTGGAGAGAATGGGGGAGACCCTCAGGATAGGGGAGCGCGTTGTCCCAAAGCCTTACTACCCCTCCCCGCCCGTGGAAAAGCTTGCCGAGCGCACTTTACAGCCGCCTACGATTAAAAACTTCAGACCGCGCAAGAGGGAAGCCATGAGGATACTTCGCAGGGCGGCTGGAGGGGGAGATGTCAGAGCCATGAGGCGCTCCTTAGGGAAGGGCGAGATAGAGGACGTCGAGGAGTTAGCTTTTAAGAAGCCGGAGGTTGTGCTCGAACTCGTTCACATGCTGAGGAGCAGTGACCAGGTGGAGAAGATGGACGCCCTCTGGGCCGTCTCGAAGCTCGCCGAAAGGCTGGACGGCCGGAGGCTGAAAATCCTGAGTGTGGCTGTGGATGACCTGATTGAGCTCACCCTCTGCAGAAACAGGTGGATCAGGGCAAAGGCCGGGAAGGCTCTCGCCCTCATTGCGGCGAAGAGCGATCTCAGGGATGAGATCGTTGGGAGGTTCTTATCCTGGTATCGGTCCGGGGAGCTGGACAAGGTTGCCGCCGCCCTCGAGTTTTTCAGCTACTACTTCCTTTACAGGTGGGATCGGGAGGCTGCAATGGAGGTTATCCCATCCCTTCCCTCTTACCTCAAGGAGGGCCTGGAGTTTGAAGGCTTGCTGACTATAGAGGCCATTATAAGCACTGCCCCCGGGGAGGAAATCGAGCTCGTGGCACCCCTTATAAGCGAGGTTAAGCGCTTCCTGAAGAGCGATGTTGATGAGAAGAGGGAGCTCGCGGAGAGGATCTTGCAGGGCTTTAAGGAGAGGGCCGGAACCGGGGCGGCCGTTTAACGGCACCGTGAGTGCATAACGTTATGTCTTGACGGGAAGCGCAGGTTCCCGGGGGTTTTGAGTCAGGTTGATGGGCAGGTCAGCCGCCTTATTCTGCATTCCCTTCTCTATGGGCTGCGAAGGGGCTTCACTCAGCACGGCGGGGCCTTCGCTGAACTATCTTTATCCTGCATATAGGTTCGGCGAAGGTACATCAACGTTTTGAACCTTTGGTTGGGCACATATTTATAAACACCAAAGGTTCACTACCCAGTGGATGCTCAGGTTTGAGCTCACGAACGGAGGTGTTCATTGTGGGCTACGAGATACTCGATAAAAAGGAACTTGCAATGAACGAGGTTCTCTACAAGGTACACGCGCCGCACGTGGCGAGGAAGGTTCGGCCCGGCCAGTTTGTTATCATCAGGGCCTTCCCAACGGGCGAGAGGATTCCCCTCACCCCAATAAAGTGGGATCGGGAGGAGGGCTGGATAGAGCTCGTTACCTTCGTCCGCGGAAAGACAACCATGAGGATGGCCAACGAGCTGAGGCCCGGTGATGAGCTCCTCAACGTCGCCGGACCGCTCGGGAACCCCGCGCCAATGAAGAAGTTCGGCAGGATACTCGCGATAGGCCTGATAACCGGAATGGTCGAGGTTTTCCCGATAGCGAAGGCCTGGCAGGAGTTTGGAAACGACGTCACAACGCTCCACGTTACCCCGGAGCCCATGACGATCCTCAAGGAGGATTTCGAGAGGTCGGTCTCAAGGCACATAGTTGAGAGCTACCAGCTCCAGCCAGGCTGGGGGATGAACGAAATAGCCCAGGAGCTCGTCAGAAGGGCCGTTGCAAAGGTCAGGGAGCTCCTTGAGGGCGAGCACTGGGATCTTGTCTTCATAGTCGGCCCGGCCGGGGGCGAGAAGGCCGTTTTTGAGGTGGTCAAGGAGTACGGCATACCTATGGAAGCCGACCTGCACCCGATAATGGTTGACGGAACCGGAATGTGCGGTTCGTGCAGGATACTCTACGACGGGGAGGTCAAGTTCGCCTGCATAGACGGCCCGGGCTTTGACGCCTACAAGGTTGACTGGGATCAGCTCATCCACAGGGTCGGCTTCTACGCCGACATGGAGAGGAGGGCCCTTGAGGAGTACCTCAAGTCCCTGAGGGGGAGTGAGTGAAATGGCGAGGAAGAAGCCGAAGCTCATCAAGGAGAGGGTTCCGACCATAGAGAGGCCCGCGGAGGAGAGGGTTCATGACTTTAAAGAGGTTAACTTGGGGTACACTTTTGAGCTCGCAGTTAAGGAGGCTGAGCGTTGTCTTCAGTGTCCTGCTGAATACGCCCCCTGCATCAAGGGCTGTCCGGTTCACATTGACATCCCCGGCTTCATAAGCAAGCTCGTCGAATACCGCGATAACCCAGACAAGGCCGTAAAAGAGGCTCTCAACGTCATCTGGGCCTGCAACTCCCTCCCGGCTACCACCGGTCGTGTCTGCCCGCAGGAGGACCAGTGTGAGAAGAACTGCGTCATGGGTAAGGTTGGCGACAAGGTAAACATAGGTAAGCTTGAGCGCTTTGTTGCAGATTACGCCCGTGAGAAGGGCATAGATGACGAGCTCCTCTTCGAGATCGTCCCGAGCATTGAGAAGAAAGGCCAGAGCGTTGCGATCATCGGCGCCGGCCCGGCTGGGCTCACAGCCGCAGGAGAGCTTGCCAAAGACGGCTACGACGTCACGATCTACGAGGCCCTCCACGAGCCTGGAGGGGTCCTGATGTACGGAATCCCTGAGTTCAGGCTCCCCAAGGACATCGTAGAGAAGGAGATAGACAAGCTCAGAAAGCTCGGCGTTAAAATACTCACCGACCACATAGTTGGGAAGACTGTGACCATAGAGGAGCTCCTTCAGGAGTACGACGCGGTATTCATAGGTTCTGGCGCCGGGACGCCGAGGCTCGTCAGGGCGCCGGGGGTGAACCTGAACGGCATCTATACGGCAAACGAGTTCCTCACGAGGGTCAACCTCATGAAGGCCTACCTCTTCCCCCAGTACGACACCCCCGTTAAGGTCGGGAAGAAGGTCGTCGTCATCGGCGCTGGCAACACCGCCATGGATGCCGCGAGGAGCGCGAGGCGCTTTGGAGCTGAGGTCACGATAGCCTACCGCCGCGGTGAAGAGGACGTCAGCGCGAGGGTTGAGGAGGTGGCCCACGCGAAGGAGGAGGGCGTGAAGTTCGTCTACTTCGTCAACCCGGCGGAGTTCATAGGCGACGAGAACGGCAACGTCAAAGCGGTGAAGTTCGAGAAGATGCGCCCGCTTGAGGAGAGGGACGCCAGAGGAAAGAGGAAGATAGAGGGAACCGGCGAGTACGTCACCCTCGAAGCCGACACGGTGATCATAGCCATCGGCAAGCACCCGAACAGGTTAATCATCAACACACCCGGCCTCGAAGTGGACAGGCGCGGTAAGATAGTCGTTGACGAGAACCTGATGACGAGCATTCCAGGCGTTTTTGCAGGTGGTGACGCGATAAGGGGCGAAGCTACCGTTATCCTCGCGATGGGCGACGGAAGGAGGGCCGCGAAGGCCATCCACGAGTACCTGACGAAGAAGAGGGAAGAAAAGGCGAACGCCTGATTTTCCCTTTTCCCAATATGGGATCCTGGATTGCGTGGCGGACATTCCTTCCATCAACCTTTTTCTCAAGGGAAGGGGAATCAACGAGGGGCTTAAGGACTCTTGCCCCCTCCTTTCACTTCCTTTCAGATGCTCCTTTATCCCCCACCTCCACGTACCTGTCCCTCGCGGATATTCTCTTAGGGAGGAGGCTCTTTCCGCGGCTTTCCCTCGAAGAGAACGAGCCAGCCGGCTATTCCGTCGAGTCTCGCAACGGTCTCTCTGTGAGCCTATCCGGGGGCTAATTACATGGACAATGCCGCATTGTGATGGGATATCCACTGAGTCCAAAGCCTTAAAAAGTGACCCTCTAAGTGCCCCAAGGTGAGAGGATGACCTACTGGACGAGCGAGGACAACGTCGCGGGAAAGCCCGGGAAAGCTCTCTTCGTAATCCTGCCCACGATAGGTTGCTACCGCTTCAGGATTGGAAAGGCCTGCTACATGTGCTCATATCCTGCCTCGGCTCCAAAAGTTAAGTGGGGCCAAGATGAGATAGTTGACTACCTCCGCGAGGCACTTAAGAAGATCGAGGGTAAGAAAGGCCCCTTTGCCGTGAGGATTTTTACGTCTGGCTCATTCCTCGACAACGGTGAGCTCAAACCAGAAACGAGGAGGAGAATCTTTGAGGTCCTCTCAAAGATGGACAGCGTCGAGGAGGTAGTCATAGAAAGCAGAAGCGAGCTGGTTCGCTACGATGCCGTTAAAGAATTAGCGGAGATAGTCCCGGACAAGCACTTCGAGGTTGCCATAGGCTTAGAAACTGCCAACGATGACATAGCCGATGTTTCAATCAACAAGGGCAACAACTTTTCGGAGTTCGTTAAGGCCGCCGAAATAACCCATAAGGCCGGGGCTAAGGTTAAGACCTACCTCTTGCTCAAGCCGATCTTCCTGAGCGAGAGGGATTGCATAAGGGACGCGAAGGAGAGCATAATCAAGGCCGAGCCATACACCGACACCTTCTCGATAAACATCACCGACATCCAGAAGGGGACGCTCTACGAGAGGCTCTGGGAGAAGAAGGAATACCGGCCGCCGTGGCTCTGGAGCGCGGTTGAGGTTCTCATCTGGGCCAAGAAGCGCTTTCCCAACAAGAGGATCCTCAGCGATCCGGTAGGGGCCGGTTCGCCAAGGGGGCCCCACAACTGCCTCACCGACTACGACAGGGTTATAGGAAAGGCCATAAAGAAGTTCTCCGCAACGCAGGATTTAAGCCACATCGAAAACCTCAAGCCGGAATGCCGCGAGAAGTGGCGCTACATTGTCGAAAACGGCCTGCTCGACTGGCAACTCGTGACATGGTGAGCAGGTTCGGCCGGTCTTCTTTTTCTGGACATTCCTGTCCATCCACGAAAGCTTTAAATGTTGACAAACGTAAAACGGCCTGTTGGAGGGTGATGCTGATGACGGAAGAAGCCAAAACTGCTGTTGAAAAAAATGGCTATCTTGTTGTCGGAAAGGCTGAAGGAATCGTTGAGATTGACGTTGATACTTTTCTCTGCAAGGGTTGTGGGATTTGTGTCGAGATGTGTCCGAGGAAGGTCTTCGAGTGGAGCAAAGAGCTTAGCGAGAAGGGGGTGCACTACCCCGTCCCGGTTCACGCTGAAAAATGCGTTAAGTGCAAGCTCTGCGAGCTGCTCTGCCCCGACTTTGCAATAGCGGTAAGGTGGTGACGCATGATAATCCGCGGTGATGAGCCCGGGCAGATCAGGCTCATCAGAAAGCTTTACAAACCGGGAAACTACTTCATGCAGGGCGACGAAGCTGTCTCATACGGCGCAATCTTCGCCGGCTGTCGCTTCTACGCGGGCTATCCGATAACGCCAGCCAGCGAGATAGCCGAAACCATGGCCAGGGAACTGCCGAAGGTCTCTGGCTACTACATCCAGATGGAGGACGAGATTGGGAGCATAGCGGCTGTTGTCGGTGCCTCATGGACTGGCCTTAAGTCCATGACAGCTACCTCAGGCCCGGGTTTTTCGCTGATGCAGGAGAACCTCGGCTACGCGATAATGACCGAGACACCGCTGGTCTTAGTTGACGTCCAGAGGAGCGGGCCAAGCACGGGGCAGGCGACGAAGGGAGCGCAGGGAGACTTTTTCCAGGCCAGATGGGGAACCCACGGTGATCATCCAATAATAGCAGTTTCACCAACCAGCGGGCAGGATGCTTTCTGGGAAACCATTCGCGCCTTCAACATCGCCGAGAAGCTGAGGACGCCGGTGGTTATGCTCTTCGACGGCGTTTTAGCCCACACGAGGGAGCTCGTCAGGATTCCGGATATAGAGGAGGTCGAGATAGCCTACCGCAAGTTGCCCGCAAACGAGGAAGAAGCTAAGCTTCCCTTCGGCGATCCTCATGGAGACGGCGTCCCACCGATGCCCCTCTTCGGCCACGGCTACTTCACGCACGTCACAGGTTCAACCCACAAGGGGGACGGTTTGAGGGACGTTTACACCCCCGAGGTTCACGATAAACTCGTCAGGAGGCTCCACAGGAAGATAGAGCAGAATAAGAGCGTTTACGAGAAGTACGAGGAGCACTTTAGCGATGACGCTGAAATCCTCGTGGTCAGCTGGGGTGTGACGGCAAGACCAGCCCTCGGAGCGGTTCTTAAGGCCAGGGAAGAGGGGATTAAGGTCGGCCTGTTCGTTCCAAAGACCGTCCACCCATTCCCGGGAGAGAGGATGAGGGAGCTTGGAAAGCGCGTTAGAGCAATCCTCGTGCCTGAGATGAACCTCGGTCAGATGATACTCGAAGTCGAGAGATACGTCAACGACGATGTCGTCCTTAAGGGCGTGAACAAGATAGGCGGCGTTCCCTTGACAGTTGAGGAAATCCTGCGCGAGATAAGGGGTGTTGCCTGATGGCCAAGGAGGTCTACTCGAAGTATCCTCTCATCAAATACCTCCGCAAGGAGGCCCTTCCGACTGCCCTCTGTCCGGGCTGCGGCGGTGGAACCGTCCTGAACGCCTTCGCCAACGCGGTTGACGGGCTGAAGATTGATCCGAGGGAGTTGGTTGTCGTCAGCGGTATCGGCTGTTCCGCCTGGATAGCCTCGCCGTACTTCTTAGCGGATACCCTCCACACGACCCACGGAAGGGCGATAGCCTTCGCCACCGGCGTTAAAGTAGGTTTGCCTGACAAGAAGGTCGTCGTCATAAGCGGCGACGGCGACTTGGCGGGAATAGGCGGTAACCACCTAATCCATGCCGCCAGAAGGAACGTTGACATAACTGTAATCCTCGTAAACAACTTCATCTACGGCATGACCGGCGGTCAGGTCGCGCCAACAACGCCATTCGGGGCAATAACGACCACGACCCCCTACAGGAACATCGAACACCCGCTCCAGATAAGCGAAACCGTCGCGGCGGCTGGAGCGAGCTACGTTGCCAGATGGACGACTGCCCACGTCTACCAGCTCATAGAGAGCATCAAGAAAGCTCTGACTGTTAAGGGCTTCTCCCTCGTCGAGGTCATCTCCCAGTGTCCAGTCCAGTTTGGCAGGAGGAACAGGATGAAAGAGCCGGCTGAAATGCTCCGCTGGTTCCTCAGGAACTCGGTTCCGCTCAGCAAAGCGAAGAAGATGAAGCCGGAAGAGCTTGAGGGCAAGTTCGTTATCGGGGAGTTCGTTAACAGGGAGAGGCCCGAGTTCACCGACGAGCTCAACAAGCTGATTGACGAGGTTCAGGAGCACTTCGGGCTTAAGGGGGAGTAAAATGATGACCTACAATCTCATCGGGGAGAGGATTAGAAAGGTCTTCGGGGACAGGGTGGAGGAAGTCATAATCTTCGGTTCAAGGGTTAGGGGAGACTCTCGTGAGGACAGCGACCTCGACGTCCTTCTTGTTTTGAGGGACGGGATAAAGCCAGAGGACTGGGACAGGATTGGAGAGCTGAGCGCGGAGCTTACTCTCGAACTCGGAGTTTCGGTTATGATAGTCCCCCATGAGCCCAGAGAGGACAGTCTCTACCTTACCGCAAAGGCAGAGGGAGTGAGAGTATGAACGAGATAACGGCCCTCATCAGGAAGGCGGAAGAACGGCTCAAAGCCACCGAGGAACTTCTCAATACTGGTCATTATGCCTTTGCAATATCGAGCGCGTACTACGTCATGTTCTACTGTGCCAGGGCCCTCCTTCTGTCCAGGGGAATTGCACCAAAGAGTCATGCTGGTGTTCATGCCCAGCTTGGGAAGGAGTTCGTTAAAAGCGGAGAAATGCCTCCAAGGCTCTACACGGGTTACTCCAAAGCTCTGAACATGCGTCACACTGCCGACTATGATGCGTTTGTTGAGTATACAGAAAGGGACGCCCGTGAGGTTGTTGAGTACGCGAGGGAATTTTTGGAATTCACAAAGTCGTATCTGGGGGTGTAACCCATGCAGATTAGGCTTGCTGGCATAGGTGGCCAGGGCGTTGTTCTCGCGGGGGTAATCCTCGGCGAGGCGGCGGCCATAGAAGGCTTGAACGTCCTTCAGACCCAGGACTACAGCTCGGCCAGCAGGGGAGGCCACTCGATAGCGGACGTCATAATCTCAAACGAGCCGATTTATGACGTCATGGTAACCGGGGCGGACGTTTTAGTTGCCCTGGCACAGCTCGGCTACGACACCGTTAAGGACTCCCTCAGGGAGGACGGTCTCCTTATAGTCGAGACAGACCTCGTTAAGCCAGAAAGACCGTACATCGGCGCTCCCTTCACGAGAATAGCCGAGGAAACAACGGGACTGGCCTTGACGGTCAACATGGTGGCTTTAGGCTATCTCGTGGCAAAAACGGGCGTTGTCAAAAAGGAGAGCGTTGAAGAAGCCATTAGGAGGCGCGTCCCCAAGGGGACCGAGGAGATAAACATCAAGGCTTTTAGAGCCGGATTTGAGGAGGGCAAAAAATGAAAATTGAACTCTCTGGGGATGTTTTGGTCATTCGCCTGAAAGATGACCAAATTGTTGATTCGATTGACTTGGAAGAGGGGATAATAGCCCACCTCAACGAGAAGGGCGAGGTAGTTGAGATAGAGATCCTTGACGCTTCCAAGGCCGTGGATTTCCACGAGCTGGTAGTTCGCATTCCAAGCGGGGTGGTAGCATGAGGTACCCGTTTCCCGTTGGGAGGTCGGACTTCATACAGGGCGATGAGGCCGTAGCGAGGGCGGCCATTTTGGCGGGCTGTCGCTTCTACGCGGGCTATCCGATAACGCCGGCCAGCGAGATATTCGAGGCCATGGCCCTCTACATGCCCCTCGTTGATGGGGTGAGCATACAGATGGAGGACGAAATAGGAAGCATTGCAGCGGTGATAGGTGCCTCCTGGGCTGGGGCGAAGGCGATGACAGCAACCTCAGGCCCGGGGTTCAGTCTGATGCAGGAGAACCTTGGTTATGCAGTAATGACCGAAACGCCGATAGTCGTGGTCAACATGATGCGCGGCGGCCCATCAACGGGTCAGCCGACTTTTCCGGCTCAGGGAGATTTAATGCAGGCCATCTGGGGAACCCACGGCGACCACATGCTGATCGTTTTAAGCCCTTCAACCGTTCAGGAGGCCTTCGATCTAACCATAAGGGCCTTCAACTTGGCGGAGAAGTACAGGACTCCCGTTGTTATCCTCGGAGATGCCGAGTTGGCGCACATGCGCGAGCGCGTTTACATCCCGAACCCGGACGAGATAGAGGTCGTTGAGAGAAAGCTCCCCGCCAACGAGGATGAGGCAAAGCTTCCCTTCGGCGATCCTCATGGAGACGGCGTTCCCCCAATGCCGATATTCGGGAGGGGCTACAGGACCTACGTCACAGGTTTAACCCACGACGAGAGCGGTCATCCGAGAACCGTTGAGCCCGAGGTTCAGCAGAAACTGATAGGCAGAATCTTCAGGAAGATACTCGACCATAAGGACGAGATAATCAGCTAC
Source organism: Thermococcus sp. (assembly GCA_015523195.1). Classification (GTDB taxonomy): domain Archaea; phylum Methanobacteriota_B; class Thermococci; order Thermococcales; family Thermococcaceae; genus Thermococcus. The sequence continues at coordinate 3,226 of WAKU01000055.1, read as the reverse complement.
GAGACCTTTGAGCTCGACGACGCCGAGATAGCTATAGTGAGCACTGGGATCGTCTCGCGCTCGGCCATAAGGGCGGTAAAGATGCTTCGCGAGCGCGGTGTGAGAGCAGGTCTTCTGAAGCTCAGCACGGTCTGGCCCTTCGACTTCGAGGTGATTGAAGAGCTGGCGGAGCAGGTTAGGAAGATATACGTGCCCGAGATGAACCTCGGACAGCTCTACCACCTCGTCAGGGAAGGAGCGAACGGAAAGGCCGAGGTGGAGCTAATAGCGAAGATAGGCGGTGAGGTTCACACGCCGATGGAGATCATGGAAAGGGTGGTGGGATGATGTACCTGAAGTCCTCTTACAGCATACGCGATAAATACCTTAGAAGGGACATGCTCCCGACGATCTTCTGCCCCGGTTGCGGGATTGGCTCAGTGCTTCAGTTCACGCTTAGAGCTATAGACGACCTCGGCCTCAGTCAGGACGAGATAGTCTGGGTCAGCGGAATAGGCTGCTCCTCGCGCGTTCCCGGCTACGTCAACTTCGACGGCCTGCACACGACCCACGGCAGGGCCTTGGCTTTTGCAACCGGCATAAAGCTCGCCAACCCAGACCTCAAGATAATAGCCTTCATGGGCGACGGCGACTCCGCTGCGATAGGCGGAAACCACCTCATCCACGCCATAAGGAGGAACCTCGACGTCACGGCCATAATAATAAACAACTTCACCTACGGTATGACCGGCGGCCAGGTCGCGCCAACGACCCTCAAGGGCCTCCGAGGAACAACTGCCCCATACGGCCAGTTCGAGAACCCCTTTGACATAGCCCAGCTCGCGGTCACGGCGGGGGCTAACTACGCGGCGAGATGGACGGTCTTCAACTACCTCCAGGGAATAAACAGCATAAAGAAGGCCCTCCAGAAGGAAGGCTTTACGCTCGTCGAGTTTCTCAGCCCGTGTCCTGTGAGCTTCGGAAGGAGAAACAGGATGAAGACCGCTCCGGAGCTCATTCGCTGGTACCAGAAGATAACGGTTCCGCTCGCGAAAGCGAAGAAGATGAAGCCGGAGGAGCTCGAGGGCAAGGTCGTGATCGGCGAGTTCGCCGATAGGGACAGGCCGGGCCTCGTCAGGGAGTACAGGGAGTACATAAAGCGCGCCAAGAAGATGATGGGGTGGGAGCAATGAGGAAGGAAGTCCTCTTCAGCGGGTTCGGCGGACAGGGCGTCATCCTTGCAAGTGTTATCCTCGGAAGAGCTGCTGCGGTTTACGAGAACCTCTACGCGGTGCAGACCCAGAGCTACGGGCCTGAATCCAGGGGCGGGGCGAGCAGGGCAGAGGTGGTTATAAGCGATGAGCCGATAGACTACCCGAAGGCAATAACCCCCGACTACGCGGTCTTCTTCTCGCAGGAGGCCTACACGAAGTTCCTCCACACGGTAAAGGAAGGTGCAACGGTGATAGTCGAGAAGGACCTCGTCCCCCACAGGGATCCTGAGTTCGAGAAAAGGCTCAACGTCATAGCGCTGCCTCTGACTGAAATAGCCGAGGAAACCACAGGTTTGAGCCTGACCATGAACATCCTGACCTTGGGAATACTCGTGGGCGTTACCGGAATAGTCGGAAGGGAGAGCATAGAAAAGGCCGTCCGCGACGCGGTTCCTCACGGCACGGAGGAGATAAACCTCAGGGCCCTCAGGAGGGGCTTTGAGCTGGCCGAAAAGCTCAAACCCTGAGCTTTGATAGTTCCTCCATTAGCTCCTTCTCCCTCTTTTTGAGCCTCTCCATCTCGCTTTTGTAGAGGAGCCTCGTCCTCTCGATGTGCTCCATGGCCTCCTCCCGCGTAACCTCGACGAGGACGTCCGAGAAAGCCCTGAAAAGCCTCCTTTCCCCGCCGGACTTTATGAGCTCCTCGGCGCGGTCGAGCTCCCCGAGCTTCAGCTCAAGGGCCTTTCTCAGCTCTCGAACCTGCCTGAGCTGTAGGTTGAGGTCGTAGGCCTTCACCGCCTCCATCGGCCCACCCCCTGGGAAATAAAAATTGGGGGCTCAGCCCTTCTTCTCGGGCTGGCCCTCCCTCAGCTCCTTGAGGAGCTCGTTGACCTTCCTCGTGTCCTCCTCTATCTTCCTCAGCAGGGCCAGGCGGAGCTCCATGAGGGTGTTTATCCTCTTCTCGATGTTCTCGCGGGCCTCGTCAACGGTCGCGTTTATGAGTATCCCTGCGCCGACGTCCACCACAACATCATCGGGCTTCTCGATCTTGCCCCTTATGGCCACGCCGCTTCCGAGCGGGATGTATATGGCCCTGCCCTCGCCCTTCTCCTTGAGGTAGGCGAGGGTCGAGTCCGTTATCCTGAGCTCCGCTATGGTGGCGTCTATGGCCCCGATCTGCTCCCTGAGGTACTCGATCTCGCCGAGGTAGCTCCTTATCTCGTCCTGTATCTTCTCCGGCGTCCTAACCTTCTTCGCCATCCCCACCACCTCCATCTTTTCCTTACCCATTGTTTTAATAACATTTAGTGCTTAAAAACTTTTCGCGGAAGGCTTATTAGACCAAAGCACAATCCACAACCATGATACTCAACGAGACGAAGGGCCTGGTATGGCACGGGAGGGTCGAGCTGGCCGATAACTTTTTCAAGCGGTTCAAAGGCCTGATGCTCACCGGGAACGTTGACCGCGCGCTCGTCTTCGTTCTTCCGGCCGAGACGAGGGCCAACGCCTCGATCCACACGCTCTTCATGCTCTCCGAGATAGACGTCATCTGGCTCGACTCGACGAGGCGCGCCGTGGACTTCAGGAGGGCGAGGAAGTGGAGGCTCTACGCGCCGAAGAAGGCCGCGAAGTACATCATCGAGGGGCCGACCGGGCTGATAAAGGCCCTCGACGTTGAGGAGGGCGACCTGATAAGCTGGTCGCCGGCCGAGGAGAAGGAGAAGGCCGTCCCGGTCAAGTCAATCCTCCCCGGGAAGATAGACCTCAACGGCTCCAAGAACGGCGTGGCGATGGTGGAGAGCGTGGGGGAAGCGCCCTGAGGGGAAGGGCTTGTAAAAAAACGTCAAAGAATCCGCCCCCCTTCAGCGGGTTTCAATTCACAGAAGCGATAAAAAGGAGATGTTGGGGTTAGGCTGGTTTTGAGCGCCGCACTATTGGAAGGACTTCCTCCTCCAGCTGCTTCGCCCTCTCCTCGTCCAGGTAATCCATTACACCGCTCTTCTCCTTGAATATTCTGGGCAGGAGGTGGT
>WAKU01000054.1 GCA_015523195.1 Thermococcus sp. | reverse complement strand
TCTGGCCTTGGATAACTCTCAGGCTCGGTTTCTATTATTGTCCTAACCTTATCCCATTCAACATCCTGTAAACGGGAAGGTAGTTTCCCTTCTCTCTGGAGCCGTTTAATAAGCGTGTGAATTATGAAATATTTTGCCAAGACATGCTCGGCACTTTCATCATCTGAAGATCTGACGGGGAAGAACGGTTCATATTGGTGCATAATCCGTTTTAGAACTTTCAAGTATAGTTTCTCAGCAGTATTCACAATCCATGAGACTTTTGAACCAGGCATCAGGTCAGGGAGGGGCACGAAACCATAAATATGCTCTATAATTCTCAGTTTTTCCTCAAACGACAGTTCTCTGGCAAGTATCTTGAAGATCTCGGGCTTTAATCCCAGTTTGTCCCAGTTCAGCTCTTGGACAAGCTCATTGATTGCGGAGAAAGTATCATCGTCTTTGGTGTGAAACACGACTGTTCCATCCCCCTTCGAGAAAATTGCCCATAACCTGTCTGCTATGTCGCTCTTTGTCAGTTTATCAAGGATTTCCCTATTGGCGACTTCAATGAATATGATACCGCCCTCGTCAAGCCACCTTTCAATTTCTTCTTTGTTCCAATCTTCATCACTCAAAGTCAGTTTTTTGACCTTTCCTGTTTTTCCCTTTTCTCTCTGGAGTCTCAAAAGGAGCTTTTCAAAGAGGTGGATATAACCCTCGTCTCTAACGTCTTTGAAAAGTATGATTGCGGCGTTAGGTTCTCTTAGTTCTTGACTGCTAACACCGAAGAGAGCTTTTATGAAGTCCTCTGTCTCTGTTTCAATAATCCAGTTGCTACTGCCTGTTTCAGACAAACTTACGGCTTCAGTTTCTTGGGTAGTTTCAAGGGGTCTAGTCTCGTGTTTCGGAACTGAAATTGCCTGAATGGCCCTTTGAGTTTCCTTTTCTTGAACCATTGGGCGCTGTGAAATGTCACTTAAAAGGGGGTTAGGATTAGGACTAATGTCTATCACTAAGTCAAGGGTTTTGTCTTGAAAGACAAAAACTGGGGCGTGGAGCATTATCTTGGGGATTTTCATAAACCTCTTGACTTTCTTTGTCATTGTAACATTGCTATCCATGGATATCTTGTGAAATTTCAAGATAGGAGCGTTTATTTTGATGGTTGGTACCTGTACCCTCTGCTTCTTCTTTTTGATAAAATACTCGGTATCCATTTTGATCAGGTCATACTCGATTGTTGGGGTGGAGAGCAGTACTTTTGGGATGGTAACTTTGTAAGGCTCATTTACTTGTACTACCGATTTTGAGATGTGCTCAATACCTTCAGGTGACTCTTGTTGGGCTTTGCCCTCCTTTGGAGTGTGATTCCTAAGCTTTTCTATCTTGGGTTCTTGTGTGGCATGTGTGGGGTGATGGGAAGCCGTTTCCTCCCGTCTTTCCCTTTCCTTTCGTTCTCTGTGATATTTTGATTTTCTTTTAGTTTCATCTCTTTGCTCATTCATCCCAACCACCAGACGGCGTTCATTGGGATGTTCCCGTAGTATTTGAGGGACCCCTTGTGTTTTGGATGTCTTGAAATCTCCCCGTACCCTGTGAACACATACGGCCCAAGTTTGTCAAGGAAGTCTATAAGAGAAAGTTTGGGTTTCGAATGTTCGCGTATAATCACATCCCTAGCCACACCCGCCGCATTGGTGAATTTGGCGTCGGATATCAACGTTTCATTTGGCCAATCCGTTATCCACAGTCCCTCGATTTTCAGGTCATAGCTATCCTTCGGGTAAAACCGCTCATTTCCAATATGTATCTCCCTTGGATCTCCCAGAGTCTCTTTCACGAGTCTTCTATGGTCTTTTGCTAAGTCCTCGGGATTCTTGGTTATGTATTTGAGCGCATCTTGGATAGGCTTGTTTATTTCGGTCTCCACTTCAAAGTTGAAGCGTCCCCAGAGTCCAAACTGCATCCAGTAAATGCTGTCCGCAATGCCATTCCTCGAATGGCTCCAGATTGTGTAATCTCTCTGGACGTCTTCTTTTCCGGTTTCGGGAATAAATATCTCTTCTAATCCCAAGAATTCCTGTATCCCGTCTAGATTCTCCTCCAGTTTGTGATAACCCTCTCTTAGTGCTTTCCAGTGTGTTCCCCTAGTGCTGACAATAAAGAATGTGTAGTAGTTGTGATTTGCACTGAGCGAAATACTGAATCTGTAAAATTCCTTAAGGACGTCCAGTATTTTCTCCGGCTGTTTGATTATCTCGTCAGAAGACGGGATTGAGATTTCGGAAGGGCCAATATCTGCAAGTTCGAGCACGTGGCTACTTAGCCGATTTAGACCGCTCATCAAGCGAAGAAAAACGGAATTCTCCTTTTTTCTCTGCTTTAACAACGACTTCACTTAACCCCTCTTCTCCCAAGCTTGAGACGGCACTTGAGAATTCACGAGGATCTACATAAATTCCGTAGATAAGCCGGGTAAGTTTTGCAAGGCTGTACTTCGAGTAATCCCCGTCCTTAATCCCGCCTGCGAGAAACGGCAGTAGTTCTCTTCTTGAATTTGTGATTACGTCAAGGGAATTACCGGTGTACGGGGCAAGTTCGCCCCTAACTTCAAGGAGCGTAGTGGTTATTGGGTATAACGGTGCAATGTTTTGTTGGATGTATTGTTTCCATGCTTTGGCATCCCAGTACCGGAACCCAGAAATGCTCTCATAATAGCCACACATTTCTGTCACCAATTTCTATTTCTCTCGTTTGATACTTAGCTTTTTCGAGGTTCATCAGAAATGGTGGATCAGAACCCTCACGTCCGCGCAGACATTGAGGGCTCTCACTGTAAGCTTACAGACTGCCCCGTAACCACTAAAGAGCGCTGATAAAAGTCGCAAAAACAGCCGCTACTGGAGCCTACGTTCCTTGCCTCTCAGCGTCTCGTATATCACGTCTTCCGGGGTTATCGGTTCAATACGGGCAAGCTCTTTTCCTTCCCTGATCCGCTTCATGAGCTCCCCAACATCATCTTCCACCACCGATCCGTCTTGGAAGACGGCCCTAAAGCCCCCTACGGTCTTAGCCCTATCCCCTACTCTGTTCACCACAACCCTTCCGTTGTGGAGCAGAACCAATGAATCCAAGTTCCTCAACCCTGAGATTATGTGGGAAACTATGACGATGCTGACCTCCCCTTTCATTTCCTGAAACGTCCTGCTTAGCTCCACCTTTGAGATCACGTCCAAGTTGCTGAACGGTTCGTCCAAGAAAACAACATCGGGCTTTCCCACGAAGGCAGCTGCTACCAAAAACCTCCGTTTGTATCCCTGAGATAGCTCCTTGAACCTTGCCCCCTGGTATTCTCTGAGCCCAAACATGTCGACAACCTCATCAACGTTATCCAAGCCACGATACTCCGCAACGGCCTCCAAGTAGTCCCTGACTTTAACCCTGGGGAGCATGACAGTCTTCTCAAACGAAAATCCAATTTTATGAGGCGGGTACTCCTTGTAATTCCTGCCCCTGAGGACAATGCTTCCATCATCCGGCTCGATGATCTTGGAGAGTATCTTCAAAAACGTCGTCTTCCCACTTCCATTGGGGCCCAAGATTAGGGACAGCCCGTCCGCAAGGGAGAATGAGACGTTCTGCAGTGCTTTTACATTGCCGTATGACTTACTCAAATTTGAGCATTCCAACAGCAAAGCCAATCACCCCCGAAAGAGCTATGGCAACCAGTGGAAGGGCATAGGTGGGCGCCCCCTCGTGTTGGAACTCGACGCGAACATCAGAGCTCTGGTTGAGAATTATAACTCTGACAACCCTGCTTCCCTTAATGCTGATCTTCACTGGGTTCTTATAGAGTTTTGAAGCCGTCTGGATGTAAAGTTCCGCGTTGCCCCTCATATCAACCGAATACTCCCCAGTTAAGGGGAGCACGATCTCCTTGTTGGCCGCCTGAACCATGTTGAACCCTTTTCCAGTCGCTGGGAACTGGAACAGAACTTCCACCCCAACTGGGGATGACGAAGCGTGGAGATAGAGCCCCCATGCTGTTCCAACGGAGAGCAGTGAAGCAACCACAAACAGGACCAAGAAGACCTTCCTAATAGAAATCACCCCCCTCAAAGGCCTTAACCGCCAGTACACTGAGAACGATGTATAAGAGGAACCCCGCGTACAGGTAATCGCCGGGGTGACCAAAGTGGGAATGAGTCCAAAGTATAAACGTGAGATCCTTAAAAGGAAGCAACAGGCGGGCAAAATTCCCGCCCGCAAGGATGCCCACGAAGACCGTAAAAACCCCTAAAACCGGAACCACCAGATCCCGGGACAGGGCCGTAAGGAGGAGAGTTAGAAACGCGGAGGAGAGTATAGAGAGGAATGACGTTCCGAGGAGGACGAAAAAGAACCTGACATCAGGTGATACCCCGAACCCGGGTGGCAGGTAGTACAGAAAAACAGCGGTGAGAGATGAGAGCAAAGTGGCGCAGAGGACTAAAAAGAGGGTTCTCACGGCAAGTACTCTTCCCTTACTTCCCAGTGCGGCGATGTCGTGTATCACGGTTCCCCTCGCTATGGGAACCCCAAAGATGAAGACCCCGAGAATGCCACCGAGAATGAAATCAAACACCACAGCTGCTGAAACCGCGTTGAAAAACGCCTTCCATTGTGCAAGGTCAAAAGATACGAAGATGCTGGTGTCCTTAGTGAGGTTGGCGAGCACCTGAGCCTGAAGATCGTGGTTTGGGGGAAGGGGGAAGACGGAGGATCCTGTGACAACGGTCGCACTGGAGAGTCTGTTCCACACGATGTAGACCAAGATTGCCGGGGCGGAGACCAAGATGGAGATAAACTGGGGCATTGACCTGAGTTCAACCCCAACGAACTTTACCGATCTCAACTCCTCCACCTCCAGAGGAGCAGGCCTAAAAGGACGGCAGCAGCGAGCCCGGCCAGGTAAAGCTTGAGCGGACTATTTCCGGGGATGTCCTTCACAGATCTGAGAAAGCTCTTAGCCTGCGGTGAGTCTACCACGTCAAAGTTTATCAGCACGGGATGATCTTCTGCAATGCCAAAGGGATCCGAGCTGTAATAAACCTCACCGGTGACAGGGTAGGGGCCTTTAAAAACGATGTCCGTGGTGAAGTTCCGGGGCCCTGCCCTTACACACTTAGGGCTCTGGTTCAGGAACTTCCCATTGGCCTGCGGTATCGAAAACGCCGTGCACTTCTCGATAATCCTCGGACGTCCCTCAAGATCCACGCCCCATCCTATACGGTTTCCCTCGCTGCTGTTGTGGAGGTATATCTCGGTCCTCGATGGTTTAAGCTCGTTGCCGAGGTTGTAGAAAGTTCGGGAAAGAGTATATCCGGCCCAGTAAAAGGCGAAGAACGCGGGCTTCCCATCGAGGATGAATGTGTTGGTGTCCTTCTTAACCACAAAAGAGACCCTCTTTGTCCTCGGGCAGGAAAGGTTGAGGTTCACACACCTTGTGATTTTAAGCCACAGAACGGCGGTGTAAATCGAACCGTTGTCCTCGTAGGTCAGGTTCGTCAGGGTGAAGGTATACCCTGCGTTGATCTTTCCAAGCACTACAAAGTCTCCCCTCCAGGCTAATGGTGCCCCGGCAACCGCCGCATAAGACTGCACCAGCAGGAATAGGATGAGAAGTGAAAGGGCAGCGGAACGTCTCATTTCAAGCATCCCCCAATTGCGTGGTCTTCAACAAACTTCACATCTCAATGGTGGATCCCACCGGATTGTAAGCTACTCCGCTTTTTTTCACTTCACAAATACGAAATTTCTACTTTAAATATAAGGTTTATCCCCTTCTTAAAATCATATCATCTATTCAAATTATCAAAAAGAAGCCTGAGTAAAGGAGTTGCATAGCCATGCAACCAATGCCGTTCGGAGTCCGTTACTTCACCACCACATCCGCGCAAACCTTAAAAACTCGTGGCTTAAAGTCGCTCACCTTCTTCACCCTCACCTCGCAATCTTTTCCCTGCCTTGAGCACTCCCCGATTATTCTCCTCCTGAAGTCACCAAGCTCGGCCTCGCCAACGAAGTCGTAGTAGTGGAGCCACCTCTCGGCCTTGCTCAGCGTTAAAGCTAAAGCATCAACGCCCCGCGGCGTTGGGCTTATCACGCGGTCGTAAGTGGGGAGCTCAGGTAGAACCTCAAAGGCATCGCTGTGTATGAACTCTATCTCGCCCTTCAAGCGTTTCCTGTTCAGCTCGATGTTCTCAAGGCCGAGCTCGTAGGCTTCCCTGTTCAGCTCGACCGCCGTGATCTTTACCTTCCTATAGCGTGCTATGACGAGCGCGTAGGGCAGAACACCCGCGAAGGGTATTAGAATCCTCTCACCATCGCGAACGAGCTGGGCCAGGCGGTATCGCTCGCCTTTCATTCGAGGATTGAAGAAGGCCCTGCTTAGATCAACCTTTATCTCGACGCCGTTCTCCTTATGGATTGTTTCGAGCCTTTTCTCGCCCCAGATTATCGAGTAGTCCCTTACCCTGAATTTGCCCTCGTGGAAGCCCTTCTTAGCGATTACCCTGATGAAGGGGTGAACCTTCCGGAGGCCCCAGATTATATCGGCGGTCCGGCCTTCGAGCTCCGGCGGTATTTGAACTACCGCTATGTCTCCTATCACGTCGTACCTCCTCAGGTGCTTCAGCTCCTCCCCGCTCAGCCTCTCCGCCAAAACGCTCTCAAGGTTCTTGTATATCTGCCTTTCAGGCCTCAGCGGGAGCTCAACCGGTAGAACCTCGTAGCCGAGCAAGCTGACCTCATCGCCGTCAACAACTGGGAGGAGGACGAAATCACCCACCCTCTTCGGTCTTCTCTTTCCGTCGTAGAGGTTCAGCCTCTTCAGTTTCCTCTTCACGGGCTCTGCCTCTCGCTTTGGAACCTTTAGCGCGGGCATATGTATCAGAAGGGGTTCGGTCGGCACCTTAAAAGCTTCACTTCCAGTAGGGCTCCCTCATGACGACGGCTTCCCTGAATATCTCCACTATCTCCCCGTCGCTCGCGCCGTTCCTCATGGCGGTTATGAAGTCTATCAGGTCGTCGTTCCTCAGCAGGCAGGTCTTGAACATCCCGTTGGAGGTGACCCTCAAGCGCGTGCAGTTGGCGCAGAAGACCGTGTTGTGCATCGCCCTGACGACTTCAACCTCCGCTATGCCATACTCGGTCGGAACGAAGTACTTCTTCCGCCTGTGCATCCTCCTCTCGCGCATCTCCACGGCCCTCTTCTCAAGCTCCCTCTCAACGGGCTTGAGCGGGTAGAAGTACTTCCGGAAAAATGCAGTCTCCTCAACCTCCCTCGGGGCCTCAAGCTCGATGAGCTGGAGTATCGCTCCAGTTTTAGCCGCGAAGTCAACCATGTCCCATATTTCATCCTCGTTCAGGCCCCTCATAACCGTCATGTTGAGCTTTACGGGAGAGAGGTATTTCACCGCCTCCTCTATCCCCTCAAGAACGGTTTCAAGCATGTCGACGCCGGTTATGCGTTTGTAAACCTCCCTCCTGAGGCTGTGGAGGGAGACGTTAACGCGGTCGAGGCCGGCCTTTGCCAGCGGTCTCGCCAGCTCTTTAAGCCTGCTGCCGTTGGTCGTCATGCTGAGGTCGATGAGATAGGACTTTATCCGCCTCACTATCTCCAGTACGTCCTCCCTGACCGTCGGCTCGCCCCCGGTGAGCTTGACCTTCCTGATGCCGAGGCGCGAGGCTATCCTGACGATCCTCTCGATCTCTTCCGGTGTCATTTCGTTTTTAGCTAAGAACCTCTGGCCCTCGCGGTGGCAGAAGAAGCAGCGAAAGTTGCACTCCTGGGTGAGCGAAATCCTGAGGTTCGTCACCGGCCTTCCGAAGCGGTCGTAGAACATCCCCTCCCCCCGCATTATTTAGCGCTTTGAGTTAATAAATTTTTTCAAGAAAACAAATTTGTTTAACACAATCATGGGAAAAGTAAATGTAGGGGTAAAATGAAGGGTGATGGGGGGAGACCATGAGGACAGAGAGGGGCAGGGAGATACTCAACCGGCTTGAGGATCTTCACAGGAATTTCGAAAGGCGTTTTCCCGAGCTCTATTCTGAGAAGGGGGCTGAGGAGCTCTACAAGCTGGTAAATAACCTCTATGAGATAGTGAACGAGAGCATGGAGCTTGTGAACGACCTCTACCGGGAGATGGCTGCCGCGGGACCGGAGCTTGAGTCCACGCTGAGGGAGCTGCAGAAGGGAGAGCACCAGATGAAGTTCCGCCTTGAGGAGCTGTTGGGAATCCTCGCGAAGCCGCAGGACTACTCGACCAAGGCCAGGCTGAAGGTGGCCCTCGACAGACTCGTCCAGTTCCACAGGGTGTACGACTACACAGTTTCGAGGGCCCTGGTGTCCCTCGGCAGGGAGATAGAGGGGCTTGAGTTCATGGAGAGGATGGGCGTTGAAAGCGAAAATCAGAAAAAGGCACCGGCGAGTATAATCGAGAGGCTCAGGAAGATCGATGAAACTGAGGAGAAGCTTGAAAGGCTTACCTCCTTCGTTGGGAGGCTGTACCTTCATCCATCCGATGTCTACCGCGTGGAGAACGCCCTGATGGAGTGGCACCGCATGGGGCTTCTCTGGGTGGAGGCGAGGTACGTTGGGAAGCTCAGCGGGGTCGCGGACCCTGAGGAGATACTGGAGGGACTAGCGCTCATTGGAGTTGTGGAAAAGAAGGAACGGGGGGGTGAAAGTGTCTACAGACACAGGAGTTTCAGTTCGGGTTAGGGGGATATACAGCACCGCCCTAACAAAGCTGTTCCTCGACAGGGGCTTCAAAATCGCCCAGCCAAGCCAGAAAACGGCCGAACGGCTCGGTATAGAGAGGGGCTACGACGAGTTCGATGTGGACGTCTACGACAAGAAGGATCACCAAGGGGTCATCCTGACCGGGGATGCCGTGGAGAAGGTCAAGGCCCTGTTCGAGGAGGAGTTCATTGACGCCCTCTTCAGAAAGCTCCCTTACCAGCTCTACGGAATCTACAAGGGGCTCGTCATCAAGAGGGATGAGAAGTACGTGTACGTGGACATCGGAAGTGCCATAGGAACCGTGCCCGCAGAGGAGGGCCGGAACCTGAGGGAGGGCGACGAGGTTCTGGTTCAGGTTAAGAGGCACAGCGTTCTGCCCCACCTCAGCACGACGATAACGATCCCCGGGGACTACGCCGTCCTCATCCCCAAACCCGTCGGAAGTCAGAGACACGTCAAGATATCGAGGAAGATAAGGGAGCAGAAGGAGAGGGAGAGGCTCAGGATCCTCGGGTTGAGTATAGACATGGGCGAATGGGGCATCCTGTGGAGAACGGCCGCGGCTTACAAGGACTGGAACACCCTCAGGGACGAGATAATAAGGCTTTCAAAGCTCTCGGACAGGCTCAAGGAGGCAGAGGGGGTATCGGCGCCGGAGCAGATAATAGAGGGGAGGAACATCTACGAGGTCGAGTTCGGAGGGGGCACCAAAAAGAAGCTCGACGAAATTAGGAACAGGGTCGTTCCGACCATAGATGGCCACCACCAGCTGAAGGCCTACGACCTGGAGATGAGCTTCGCCGTTGAGATAGCGGAGAGCATACTCGCCAAGATCCCCGGCCAGAGGCTCAAGGTCAACCAGGGGTTCTGGGAGGGCCTGATAGACAGCAAGGGGCCGAAGAAGGGCTGGCTCTTCTTCTTAGAGCACAACAAACCGGACGGCCAGGTTTTCAAGCTGGGGCCGGGGGAGATAACAGAGGTCTCCTTCAACCCGCTCAAGATCACCATGAGGCGGAGCCTGAAGCCCGGCAAGTTTTACGACGGTCTCGACCTGCCGATAGAGAGCGGGGACTACGCGATAACCGAGATAGAGGCCGGGAAGTGGTGGTTCGTGCACCGCTACTACGACAGGAGGGGCAACCTGAAGGGTGAGTACTACAACATAAACACCCCCGTTGAGGTGTACCCAGACAGGGCCCGCTACATAGACCTCGAGGTGGACATAGTCAGGTGGCCCGATGGAAAGAAGGAGGTAATAGACAGGGACAAGCTCACTGAACACTACAGAGACGGCATCATCAGCGAGAAGCTCTATCGGGCCGTGCTCAAGATAACCCAGGAAGTCTACGAGAGGGTTTAGGGCAGGGTTTTGATGCCCAGCTTCTCAGCATCTTTTTTCAGTCTTTTATCGTAGGTCGCCAGCCTTTTGAAGTCCTCGGCAGTTGCTAAGATCACCATGTCGTTGAAGCGCTTCGGATTCTTGGCCAGTTCAAGCGCGCGTTTTGTGTACTTCCCGTTATCACCGATCACCTTCGCCCTCGGGCTATTCAGAATCGAGGAGACCACCTTCATTACCTCTTCCCCGCTGTAACCTTCCTCCCTGAAAAACCAGTAGAGCTCGTAGAGGACGATACTCGGTACGACCCATCTTTCCAGCGATGCAAGGATGTTTCTCGCTTCCGAGTTGAACTCAGAATCCCTTAGGGTGGCGTATATGAAGAGGTTGGTGTCAATTACCGTCACTCCTCCTCACCCTGACCCCTTCTTATTGCCTCCTCGATGTCCTCGACCTTCAGTCCCTTTCCCCCGGGCAGTAGGGGGAGTTCAAGGTCGCTCTTTTTGATCACGGCCTTCCCGTCTTCGATCTCGATGACGAGAACGTCTCCCACTTTAATCCCCAGCTCCTTCCTAATATCGCTTGGGATAGTAATTTGATAGTTCCTAGTTACCTTTGTGATCCCCATAGTCTCACCTGGTATAGTAGGGCACTGGAGTGTAAAAACGTTACGGTGGAAACCCTTTAATATTTCCCAGTGTCTTTTACTTCTTTCTCCCGAAAGCCTCGCCCTTCAAGGCGGGGAAGAGGCCAGGAAATTGGGGTAATATACTCGGCGGGTAATGTTCAGAGGTTTCCTTTTCCCTTTTCTTGCTCGGTGTCGATTGCGTCTTCAATCCCCCTATCGGTTATCCTGAAGTAGGTCATTAGGCCGCTGGGCCTGAAGCGGTGCCTCTCAAGGACGGCAACTCCCCTGCCGTTCGGCAGTCTGTCGAGCCTCAGGATGTCCTTGCACCTGTAACCGAGGGTCTGCTCCGCCACTGGGCGGGTCTTTTCAAGCCTGCTGTCGAAGTGAACCTGGTTCACCACTATGACGGGGAGCGAGTTCCTCCTCGCTATCCAGAGCAGAACCTGGAGCTGCTTGCTGATCTCGGGGGTCAGGTTCCACCAGTCCTCCTCGGCCCTGTAATGGGCCGTTATGGAATCAACGACAACGAGCCTGAAGTCGGCGTTGACGATCTTCTTCAGCGACCCTATGACCCTCCTCTGCTCCCTGAAGTCCGATGGAGTGAAGAGTATGAACCTCTTCAGGGCCTCCTCCGGGTTGATGCCCCTGAGGGAAGCCATCTGGGATAGCCTCTCGGGGGAAAAACCGCCCTCAGTGTCCACGTAAGCCACCTTTCCGCCGCTGAGGAGGCCCGTTTGAACCGCCAGGGTGGTCTTACCCGTGGCATAGGGGCCGTAGACCTGGGTGAGAACCCCCTCGGCAAAGCCCCCTCCAAGCAGCTCGTCCAGCGACCCCACGCCCGTGGACAGCATGGCGACACCTTCACAGGGTGATCTCCTCGTAGGGCTTGAGGACGCGCAGGAAGGTGAATACCCTGTCCTTCAGGAGCTGCTGCCTGAGCTTCTCAGGGTCGCCGTTCCCGTAGACACCGTAGTGCATTGGTATGGTCACCCTGGGCCTTATGTCCTCTATTATCTGAACGGCCTCACGCTCGTTCGCCGTCGAACGGCCGCTTATCGGGACGAGCAGAACGTCAACCTTTCCCCTGAGCTCCTGGAGGGCGGGAAAAGGGTAGGTATCCCCAACGTGCAGGAGCCTCTTGTCCCCCTCTATCAGGTAGCCTAAGGGGTACTGGCTCGATGGGTGCTCCATGAGGTAGGCCGTGACCCTGACGCCGTTTCCAAGCTCCAGAGTTTCCCCGTCCTCAATCTCGCGAACTCGCGTGATTCCATCGCTCACGGCCATTAGGTAGACCGGCTTCGGTCCCACCACCGTCGCACCCCTGAGCCGCGAGAGCAGCTCCACCTTCCCGTAGTGGTCGCTGTGTTCGTGCGTTATGAGGATGTAGTCCACCTCGCCTATCCTGTCGTCGTCTACCTCCGGATATGGGTCGATCAGGATCCTGACCCCCCTCGTCTCGACCCAGAAGCAGGAGTGACCGTACCATATGAGCTTCATCCGTCTCACCGAGATAAGTCTGAAGAGGTGGACTTAAATATTTCCCCGCCCAAAACCCTGTGATGGGTATGAAGGGAAAGGTTGCGGCGGCCCTCATCGCGGTCCTCATCCTCTCACTGGCAGCCTCCGTTCAAACGGTCCAGCCTAAAGAAAACGTTTTGAGTGAAGCCCAGGCAATACTGAAGAGCGTTGAGACCATAAGGGGACTCCAGTTCAAGGAGCCTCCAAAGATAGTGGTGCTGACGAGGGCGGAGGCAAAGGAGAGGTTCAAACCCGGGAGGCCGGACGTGGAGAGGATGAAACTTGAGGGCGACGTCTACAAAATGAGCCTGCTCCTGAAGCCGGACTACCCCTACGTCCACGAGAAGGTGGAGCAGAGCGTCGGCTGGATAGCGGCCACAGTGGGGGACACGATATACATCATCGAGGAGAACTTCCTCTCGGATCCGGCAACCGCGAAGAGGGTAATAGCCCACGAGAGCGTTCACGTCCTTCAGAAGCAGTGGTTCAACGCCCCGTACGGCGGGCCGACGCTCGACACAAGCAAGGCGATACAGGCGGCGATAGAGGGGGACGCCGACCTCGTGGCGGACATCTACTGCAACGAGACTGGCATACCGATCCACAAGATAACAGACCTCTACACGAGGGATCCCGTCACAGACCTCGGGATATTTCCGTACGTCTACGGCGACCGCTTCGTTGCATACCTCTACCGGAAAGGAGGCTGGCCCCTCGTGAACTCAATGTACGGGAACCTACCGAACACCACGAAGGACGTCATGTTTCCGGAGCTCTACCTTGAGAACTGGACGCCGCTGAACCTCAGGGAGAGGGCAGTCTCAATGCTCCCGAAGGGCTCTAAGATAGTCTACTCGGACAGGATGGGGGCCTTTTACATCTTCCTCATCTACTGGGGGCACGGTGCGAGCATGGCTAACTCCACTGAAATGGCTGAGGCCTGGATCGGAGACTGGCTGGTCGTGGGGGACTCCAAAGAGGGCGACCTAACAAACAGAACCCTCGTCTGGAATGTGGAGTTCAAGGACTCCAAAAGCGCAGCTGATTTTGCCGACTTCTTAAGGAGGCTTGCAAAGGGAAACCCCTACGCCCACTTCACGATCAAGGACGATGGGAAGAAGGTTGTTCTCCTCTCCTGGAGGATGGAGGAGGCCGGAGAAAATGAGGGTAAAGCTGCACTGCCCGATCTGTGGAAGGGAGTACGATAGACCGGTTCAGCGCTGCTCCTGCGGTGAGCCGGTGGAGTTCGAGCCCTTTAAAGGAGAGCCCTACATTGCCAAGACAGTCTGGGAGAGGTTTTACGACTTCTGGCCCATCGAGCCGGAGCTTGAGCTTTCCCTCGGCGAAGGCGATACACCTCTCATTAAATCAAAGCTCGGAAAGGAACTTGGGGTAAAGCTCTACCTCAAGAACGAAACAGTAAATCCCACGTGGAGCTTCAAGGACAGGGGGACGTTTTTAGCGGTGAGCTACGCTCTCAAAGCGGGCTATAAGGCGGTTGGAACGGTCTCGACCGGCAACATGGGGGCCAGCGTTTCAGCCTACGCATCGCGCTTTGGCATTAGGGCGAAAATCCTCGTCTCGGAAAACGCGGGCGACGAGAAGGTAAAAGCCATCTCCGTCTACGGGGGGAACGTGATAAGGGTTAAAGGTGACTACGGAAAGCTTTACTTCGAAAGCCTGAAGCTTGGAGAAAAACTCGGTATCTATTTCATAAACTCCGACAACCCGTTTCGCGTTGAGGGCTACAAGGGAATAGCCTTCGAGATAGCGGAGGAGATGAGCCCGGACTACGTTCTAATCCCAACCAGCTCCGGCGGTCTCTTCAGAGGAACAGCAAAGGGATTCATCGAGCTGAAGGAGAATGAACTGATTGAGGAACTGCCGACGCTAATAGCGGTTCAGGCGGAAGGTTGTTCACCTATATGCAGGGCGTTAGAAGAGGGGAAAGAAAAAATCGAGCGCTTCGAAAAGCTAAAAACGATAGCAAAGGCCATAGCCAACCCCTACCCACCGAGCGGTAACGCGGTTCTGAAGCTCCTCCGCGAGTTTGGCTGGAAGTGCGTTGCGGTGAGCGATGATGAAATAACCGAGGCCCAGAGAAAGCTCGCAGGAGAAGGCCTCTTCGTCCAGCCCGCGAGCGCGACCGGAATCGCCGCGGTAAAGAAGCTCGTTGAAAGCGGCGTCATTCCCGAGGGGTCGAAGGTCGTCTCAATCCTCACTGGCTCCGGGCTGAAGACGCTCTCCCATGCGGAAGGCGGGGAAGTTAGGGAATGCCCCCTTGAAAACCTCGAAAACTGCCTGAGGTGAGGGGAATGCTCGTCGGAATAGGCCTCATGCCCCACGGAAACCCGGTTTTGGAGCCCCCGGACGAGGAAACGAAAAAGTTAGTGGAGGTTCTGAGGGACATCGGGAGAGCCTTCTCTGATGTTGACTCCTACGTCCTGATAAGCCCGCACAACGTGAGGATGAGCGACCACCTTGGAGTGGTCATGGCGGAGAACCTGGTTTCGTGGCTCGGCTTCGAGGGAGTTGAACTTCCGGGAGAGTGGAAGACCGATAGGGAGCTGGTCGAGAAAATCTACAGGGCTGAAAAAAAGGCCGGGATTCCAGTCGTTGACCTGAACTTCGCCAGCAAGAGTGGTCAATACTCCCGCTGGCCCCTTAGCTGGGGGGAGCTTATCCCTCTCCAGTTCCTCAAAAAGAGGCCTCTGGTTTTGATGACGCCGTCGAGGGGAATTGATGGGGAAACCCTCGTGAAATCGGGTGAAATCCTCGGGAAAGTCCTTGAGGAGAGCGGGAAGAGAGTTGCCCTGATAGTCAGCGCTGACCACGGGCACGGGCACAGCGAAAACGGCCCCTACGGTAAGGTAAAGGAGAGCGAGGAGTACGACAGGCTTATCATGGAGCTCATCAACGAGAACCGGATTGAAGAGCTTCCCAGCGTTCCCGAGGAGCTGGTGAACAAAGCTTTAGTTGACAGCTACTGGCAGATGCTCATGATGCTTGGAGCCATGAAGGTTGGAGAATTCCAGCTGAAGGAGAGCGCCTACGCCTGTCCGACCTACTTCGGCATGGCGGGGGCGCTGTGGGTGAGAAAGTCTTAAATGCTAAAAAGTTCTAAATACATTTGGTGATTACATGTCAACTGTTAAACATGTACAAACCGAATTAGATGAGGATCTTTACAACATGTTAAGGCTGATATCACTGAGAGAGGGTAAGAGCCTCAAGGAAGTTCTGCGGGAGGCAGTGGAGGCATATGTCGAGATGAACGAGAAGAAAATCCAGGAAGAGGTTGAAAACGACCCGATATGGAAGGCCTTCGGCGTTGTTGAGCTGAAGGGCAGGAAAACCAGCCACAACGATGACTGGGGCGTGGTCGAATGGCGAAGCCGCTGAAGCCAGAGCTGATATACCTTGACACGAGTGCGATGATAGCCTTACTGGCGAGGGATGACCCCGAACACGAGAGGGCGGTGAGCTTTTTCAGGGAGGCCGTTTCAAGAGGTTCGCGCTTCGTCCTCGGGAGACCCACACTAATGGAGTTCCTCAATGGAGTGAGCAAGCACGTCGGCAAGGACGTCGCACTTGAGCAGTACAGGCTCTACACTTCAAGCAAGTTCATCTTCATAGAGAGGGAAACAGAGGGCGACTGGGAAAGAGCATGGGAGTTATTCTTCAAATACACCGACAAAAAAGGTCTGGACATGATAGACGCACTGGCCCTTGCCATGATGGAGCGCTTGAAGATAAGAAAGGCCTTCACCTTCGACAGTGACTTCACAGTTCTCTTCGAGACCGCTCCTTAGGCCCCACTTACTCTCACTTACTTTTGTGTATTTTTAATACACAATGCTTATATATAATTGTGTATTATTAATAAACATGATTGGCCTCAGGGAGATAACACTCGAATACCTCGGTGCCCTTGAGAAGGGAGAAAAGATTCCGAGGGAAATTAACCTCCCGAGGGGAAGCGACATAAAGGCCATAGTCGGCCCGAGAAGGGTCGGGAAGACATTCCTAATGCTTAGAACTGCCAGAGAACTCATTGAAAAGGGTGAAAACGTTCTTTACCTTCCCTTCGATGAGCCCGAGCTGAGGAAGCTCACCGCCCGCCAGCTGGCGGAGGAAATCAGGCGGGAGTTTCCGGAGGGAAAGGTTACGCTCTTCCTCGACGAGGTTCAGGAGTGGGACGAGTGGGACACAAAACTGAGATGGCTCCACGACGTTGGTGACTTCAACATCTACGTCTCCGGCTCATCCTCTGCCCTTCTCTCCTCGGAGATACCCTCAAAGCTTAGGGGAAGGCACCTTTCAAAGCTGATTCTCCCCCTGTCGTTTCGCGAGATCGTTGGAAAAGAAAGGCCGATGACATTCAGGGAGAGGGGTAAGCTCAGAAAACTCCTGGACGAGTACGTAAAGTGGGGGGGCTTTCCGGAAGTGTGGCTGACGAAATCGCGCGAGAAGGTTATTTCAATACTCGAGACGATATTTTACCGCGACATAATAGAGCACTTCGCCTTCAGGGACGTGAGGGAGTTCCGGGAGGTTTTCTATTACGTCCTATCGCTCTACGGGGGTTACTTCACCTACCGCTCCCTTCAGAGGGCGCTTAAGGGGCTGGGCGTTGAGGCGAACGTTAAGACGATTATGAACTACCTTCACGCAATGGAGTCCTCTTTCCTCGTCTTCGAGCTTCCGCTCTTTTCAACGTCCACAAAAAGGGTAATGAGAAGCCCGAGAAAGCTCTACCTTGTGGATACGGCCTTTACAAGCCTATTCTTTAAGGGCCAAGATGCTGGAAGAAAAATTGAGAACCTGGTTTTTCTGGAGCTCCTGCGGGAGAAAAGCTACCGCAATCCTCTGATTGAGCTCTCCTACTACTCCGATGGAGACAGCGAGGTGGATTTCGTCATTAGAGTTGGGGGTGAAGTTAGGGAGCTGGTGCAGGTTACGTACGAAATAACGCCCTCAAACTACGAGAGGGAAGTCCTCGGACTCCTCAAGGCTGGCAAAAGGCTTGGGGTTGATAAACTCACCCTCGTCACGATGGACGAAGAAAAAAAGCTCAGGGAGGGGGGAAAGACCGTCGAGGTAATTCCACTCTGGAAGTTTCTGCTTAGAGAACGTCAAAGCTAATTTCCAAAAGCTCCTTGCTCCTCCTGAAGCGGACTTTCCTAATTTTTATCGCCCCTATTTCTCCGGTCGTCCTCGTGTGCTCCTTATTGCAGGCGTTGACGTTCCAGCCCTCGATGACGACCACTTTGAGGGTCTTTACCTCCGAAGGAACCGGGAAGAGGTCGTACATATCCTCGCCGAAGCACTTCTCGGCCTCCTCGCGCGGGAGCTCGTAAACCTTGACGGGGGCGTTTTCCCTGATTTTCTCGTTGGCGAGGCGCTCTATTTCCCTAACCTCCTCGGGAGTGGGCTTCCGGTCGAACTTGACGGTTAAGACACCCCTCTTGCCTTTGACGTAGGTCGAGGCCGTCCACTTGGCCCCCTCGCCGAGAACTTTAACGACGGCCCCCTTGACCACGTGGAGGGCGGTGTGTGTTCTGACCTCGTCCATGCCGGGAAGTTGGGAATGGGGGATATAGAGGTTTCGGTATGTTAGGTGCAGAGAGTTTTTGAAAGTCCTTCAGGTGAATTCTTTTCCTTCCGAATGAATTGCAGTGAGGGCTTTCACCGCTCAACGAAAACCGTTATAAAAGCCAAAGGGGATACACCAGTGCCGAATTAACTGCCTCTGAGGTGAGGAACATGCCTGAGAAGAGGAGGAAGAGGGTTCTAATTCTCGGGGCCGCTGGCAGGGACTTCCACAACTTCAACGTCTTCTTCAGGGACAATCCGGAATACGAGGTTGTGGCCTTCACGGCTACGCAGATCCCGGACATAGAGGGCAGGACATATCCGCCGGAGCTGGCAGGAGAACTCTACCCGAACGGGATTCCAATATGGAGCGAGGACGAGATGGAGAAGATAATCAGGGAGCACGACATCGACATAGTAGTCTTCGCCTACTCCGATGTTTCCCACGAGCACGTCATGCACCTCGCTTCGAGAGCCCACTCCGCTGGAGCCGACTTCTGGCTGCTCGGGCCTAAGAGCACGATGCTCAAGTCCAGCAAGCCTGTGGTAGCGGTTACAGCGGTCAGAACCGGCTGCGGAAAGAGCCAAACCAGCAGAAAGGTCGCTAAGCTGCTCCAGGAGATGGGGTACAAGGTCGTCGCGATAAGGCACCCGATGCCCTACGGCGATTTAAGGAAGCAGATTGTCCAGCGCTTCGCCACCTACGAAGACCTCGACAAATACGAATGCACCATCGAGGAGCGCGAGGAGTACGAGCCCTACATCGAGAGGGGCATGGTCGTCTACGCGGGCGTTGACTACGAGAAGATCCTCCGCGAGGCCGAGAAGGAAGCGGACATAATCCTCTGGGACGGAGGAAACAACGACTTCCCGTTCTATGTGCCGGACCTCTGGATAGTGGTTACAGACCCGCACAGGCCCGGCCACGAGGTCAAGTACCACCCCGGTGAGACCAACTTCAGGAGCGCTGACGTGATAATCATCAACAAGATAGATACAGCCAACCGCGACGACATCCAGAAGGTCCGCGAGGACATCGAGAAGATCAACCCGAACGCCATCGTTATCGACGGTGCCTCGCCGCTCTTCGTGGATAAGCCGGAGCTCATCAAGGGCAAGCGCGTCTTAGTTGTGGAAGACGGGCCAACGCTTACCCACGGCGGCATGAAGTACGGTGCCGGTTACATAGCAGCGAAGAAGTTCGGGGCCAAGGAGATAATAGACCCGAGGCCCTACGCCGTCGGCTCGATCGTTGACACCTACAAGAAGTACAGCCACCTCGACGTTATACTCCCGGCCATGGGCTACGGGGAGAAGCAGATCAAGGAGCTTGAGGAGACCATAAACAACGCCGATGCCGATGTGGTCGTTATTGGAACGCCCGTTGACCTCCGCAGGTTCATGAACCTCAACAAGCCTGCCGTTCGCGTCAAGTACGAGCTCGAGGAGATCGGCCAGCCGAAGCTGAAGGACGTTCTCAAGGAGTGGCTTGAGAAGTGCGAGAAGCTCAGGGGATGAAGTTTTTAACCCCTCTTCCAAATTTCCATCGGTGATGGTATGTGATAAGAGAATGCCCGAGACGGAGAAGATCATCTGGATCTTGGTGGCGCTGTTTCTGACGCTGATCGGGGCGCTCATCTACTACCTCATCGTCAAGAGAGAAAGAAAATATGAGGGGGAGCCAGAGGGGTACGGGGAAAACCGTGAAGAACCCATCGTCTGCTGAAACTTTTCGAAAGGCTTTTAGGGGGAATACCCAACTATCAACGCCCGGGGAGTGCCGCCGAAGGCGGAGCCGATGAACTTGGGCGGGTTATTACCCCCTTAGGTGACTGGAATGAGGGAGTACGTAATCTACGCTCTTTTGGCCGCTTTTTTCGCCTCTCTCGTCCCGATATTCGGGAAGCTCGGCCTCAAGGACGTCAACCCCACCCTCGCAACCGCGGTGAGGGCCGTTATAATGGCGCTCTTCTTAGTGGGCGTTGCCCTCGCAAGCGGCTCAACCGGCGTGGGTGAAATCGACGGCAGGGCACTTCTTTTGATAGCCCTCTCCGGGCTGGCAGGGGCGCTCTCGTGGCTGTTCTACTTCATGGCGATAAAGAACGGAAAAGTTCCAGCTGTCGTCGCGATAGACAAGACCAGCGTTGCCCTCGCGATATTCCTGTCGTGGATTATCCTCGGGAGCAGAATGAACCTGAAAACGGCACTCGGGGCAGTTCTCATCGTCATCGGGGCGATTTTGGTGTCGCTGTAAGCCCAGCTCTCAGAGCTTAGAGACTTTCTTGGTATTGGGGGTTCTGATCACTTTCACCAACCCTCGTCCTGCGGTATATTCTTGATAAAGATGGGAATTGGTCAATACCGCTAACACCCGCACGCTCTGGGACGACGGGAACAATTCCCAACTTCAGCCTAAAGCGCTTCG
The DNA here is from genome assembly GCA_015523195.1 of Thermococcus sp. GTDB lineage: Archaea > Methanobacteriota_B > Thermococci > Thermococcales > Thermococcaceae > Thermococcus. The sequence goes on along the minus strand of WAKU01000054.1, from coordinate 12,723 downwards.
GGCAGGAATAGATCCGAGGAGCGAAAGACTAAGTTCTCATCACCCAGTACCTTTCCTTCTTAACCCCCTTCCGCTTCAACTCCTCAAAGTGCCTCTTAGCGACTTCGTAGAAGCCGTTGTCGTGGAGAACTATTCCCTCCCTCATGGCATCGAGGGCTGAAGGAGAGAGGTTTTCTAACGCTTTGAGAAACTCCGCTGGTGTGTAGGCAAGCACATCAACGGGCAGAAAATCTTCATTGAGCTCGTAGAGCGGCTTCGTCCTTGCTAAGAAGTTTCCGGTTAGCTTTTTGGAGATCACTATCAGGTCGTAGTCGCTCGCCCTGGAGCCGAAGAGGATAACAGTAACGTCACCGTTGAAGTAGTCAACTATCCTCTTCACAAAACCCTCAATCTCCGGCGAGACGCTCTGCCATCCTTTTAACGAAGTTAAGGACTTCTTCGGCATAGCCTATCATCTCCTCGGCCACGTCCTCAGAATAGTACTCGAAGGGGGAACCCTCCAGGTAGGCGTCTGGATAGCGGGGAGCTATGTAGTTTCTGTCGAGCTCCATAGCCCTGTGGAACAGCTCCCTTTGGAACCTCAACGCCCTCATCGCGCAGGTTTCTGAGAAGTCTCGTTATGGAGTGCCCGATGGGAGCGAAGCCCATTCCCCTGAGGAGTGCCTTAACCGCCAGCTCCGCCGCCTGCTGGGCCTTAAAGCTCGCCCACTCATAATCCTCTCCTTCCAAATCCCTGAGGGCGGAGCGAAGGGTCTTCTCCGCCTGCTTCATCCACCTCTCGTACTCGACCCGCTTGAACATCACAATCACGGAAAGTTTTGGATTGGGTGTATTTAACCCCTTCGTCCTTTGCTATACCCTCCGGGAGGAGGGAAATGGACACGGGCTTAATGATGCTTGTTTGGTTTGCCGTTATAATGCCGGTTTTCGGAGTAGACTGGTTATCCTCCCGGTGAACTTGGCTTTAAGGAGAATGCCGATGGTTCCGGTCACTCTGAGACCGAGAGCTTTAGCAACTTCCCTTCCATCGTAATCATCTATCAAGGCAAGTTCAGCACTCTTTTCAAGGGCCAGGACTATCGCTTCACTCTCGCCTTCATCCAGCTCGATCATTAGGGACCTCTTTAGCCTCTCGTCAGCTATCCTCTCCACTTTAATCCATTCGGCGTTTTTAATCGCCCTGGCGTCTTCGCTATCGTCACCTTCAATAACGCATTCTCTGTAAACGGCTTCAGGGATTAAGATCTCGCCAAAGAACTCCCTCAGAAGTTCAAGCCTCCCGATTTTAGCGAGATGAATTAATGGAGTCGAGTTACTCACCACGGGCAAAGGCCACATCCTCCACCAGTTCCCTTTCGGTGTAGTGTCTCGGGATCCTTCTCTTAGCGAGTTCCTCAAGGAATTCCCTTCTGGTCACTCCTGCGAGCTTAGCCGCTTTCCCAAGGGGAAGAACACCTCGCTGATAGAGGATAACAGCCAAATCCAGTCTCAGCTCCCTTTCAACTTCATCCTTGGGGAGCTTCATGGCGGCAATAACGTCATTTGGAATGACTATCTCCATTCCCTCCACCAGATTAATGTTGAACGAGAGCATATTTAACTCTTCTTACCAACCTTCTCGAAGGGGATGTATGCCCTGAGCCCCCCAGTATTATACCCTCCGGGAGGAGGGAAATCTATAAATACCCGGAGGGAGGAGGGAAATGGGCTACCACTATCCCAGATGAATGATAAAACCGCGGAATATACGTTTGTTGGTACTGGGATTTTAGGAATCCTGCTTATGCTCCTTGGTTCTAGCAGTGAGATGCAGATGCTAGGAGTCGGGATAGCAGTTGGAGGAGCACTCATAGGAGCTGCAGTAGATAGCTATCAAAAAGCTGAAGGTGCCGAGTACATAGCCACCCACTATTCCGGCGAGGATGCCATTAGGGAAGCCATGGAACTCGCGAAGAGTGCCCGCAATGATTCAATAGGAGGCTGGATAGTTGGTGGCATCTTTTTCTTGATAGTGTCTGCGGTTCACAGCCTCGCAGGAATGGCTATAATCGGCCTTGGAAACCTTGCCAACTTCATCATGATATTCGTTGCCCACGGTCGCTACAGCGAGCTGAGAAAGATGCTCATGATACTCCAGCTCAAGAAGAGCGGCAAGGCTGAAATAGCCATCAAGCTCTGACCCTTCCATTTTTAAACCCTGAGAACTCACACTTCTCAACCTTTATAAAGGATTGAGAACCATAACTTCTCAGGTGTTCCTATGAGGCTGGGTGATCTCACCTACATGAACCCCTGGTGGGAGGGGAGAGAGGACTACCATGTGAGGCGCTGGAAAGAACAGAAGCTCCACTGGCGGCCAAAATGGCTGGAGAGGCTTTCGCTTAAGCCGTTCTCCTTCAACTTCGTCCTCGGCCCGAGACAGGTGGGAAAAACCACGGGGATAAAACTCCTGATCCAGGAACTCCTGAAGGACAACCCGCCCGAGGCCGTTCTCTACATTAACGTCGAGGTCTTGCCGAGCCACCGCGAGCTTCTGAACCCCCTCCGCGAGTTCCAGGGGCTTAAGGCAAAAGAAGGGATTAAAACGGGTTACATCTTCCTTGATGAGGTTACCTCCTTGGAAGGCTGGTGGCGCGGGGTCAAACCACCCATAGACGCCGGTCTCTTGGAGAACGACGTGGTTACGGTTACAGGTTCAAGCTCCCTGAGGGTCAAGAGAGACATTGAGCTCTTCCCGGGCAGAAGGGGGAGCGGAAAAACTATAGAGGTCATGCCGCTCTCATTTCCGGAGTACGTGAAGGTAATGGGGCTGGAGAGGCCAGAACTGCGGAGGGAAAAAGTGCTGAAGCTCTTCGATGCTTACTTAACTACCGGGGGATTTCCAGCCTCGATAAACGGCCTCCCGATGGAGGACCTTCTCGGGGCGTATATCGGAGAAATCGTCCGCTTTGGGAAGAGCCTTGAGATAGCAGAGGAGACGCTCTCAGCCCTGATAAGGAGCGCCCCCTCGGCGACGAGTTTCAGAGCCTTAGCGGGCATGACCTCCGGCTACTCCTACAAGGTGGTTCAGGACTACATCGAGTTCTTCACCGAGCTTTACATCCTCGGGATAGCCTACCTCAAGCAGGGTAACCAGGTGCTCTACAAGCGCAAGAAGAAGTTCTTCTTCCGCGACCCCCTCTTAGCGAGGCTCTTCGCCCTGTGGAGCGGGACCGAGCTGAAGGAGGACGCACTATATGAATGGGTAGTCCAAGAACACCTCCACCGGCGTTTTGGAGAGGTGTACTACTATCGGAACTCCTATGAAGTCGATGCAGTTGCCGGAGACCTCAAGGTCGAGGTGAAGGCTGGAAAGGCCCACAGGAAGTACCCGAAAAACGTAAGGGTGCTTGAAAAGGAGGAAGTGCCCTCCTTCCTCCTCGAACTCACTCCCCCACAACCTGCACGATAACGCGCCTGTGCCTCGGCCTCACGTCGAGCTCCACGAAGAACACCTGCTGCCATGTTCCCGTCACCAAGCGGCCGTCAACGACAGGGAAGCACTCGCTCGCGCCGAGGAGCGTGGCCCTAAGGTGACTGTGGGCGTTGTCGTCTATCCTGTCGTGAAGGTAGCCCTTTCCCTTCGGCACTAACTCCCTCAAGGTTCTTTTGAGATCTTCCAGAAGGCCGCTTTCATGTTCTATCGTCACTATCGCTCCAGTCGCCCCCGGCACGAAGACGAGGGCATGGCCGTTCCTTATCCCAGAATCCCTCACGACCCTCTCAACCTCGCCGGTTATGTCAACGAGGTCTATCCCACCCCTCGTGGAGAACCTCAGCTCCTCCGTGAAGACGGCCATCACATCACCCCCAGATTTTTGATCAGGAGCTCAAGTTTTCTGAGTACGTCAAAGGGATCAAGGCCAAAGATGTAGACGCCGGGCTCAAGGCCATGGCCCCCCTCATCAATTACGACGTCATAGGTACGCTCCCTGAAGGGGGAGACTATGGCAACTATGGAGTCCTCCTTACTGGGCCCGCTCCTGACCCTTGCCGCCTCAAGGCCCGCCGCCTCAATGGCCTCCTCCACGTCCTTCCCGTACCTGATGTTGAGCACGCTCCTTATCTCGGGCCTTATCCTGCCGAGTTCAACAAGTATCCCCGACGTGAAGGAGCTTGCCCCGAACTCGGGGGAGAGGGCATGGGGACGGCCCTTGACGAGGTTTATTCTCCCGGGAATCGCGGCGACGTCGTCCTTGCCTTTCGGGGCAGGAAGGGAGTAGGCAAAGTTGCTCCTGACCTCGGGGATTAGCCCTCCAAAGCCCTTCATCCCGAGGAGCTTCCTGAGGGCCAGCTCAAGGGTCTCCAAAACCTCCCTCCCGCTTTCCTTCGGACGATAGAGCGAGTAGCAGACCTCCTCGTCTATCCCGGCGTAGCGGGAGTAGGAAGGACATAGGGCCCCGTTTAAGAAGAGCTCCATTATCCTCCTGGTGAGGAGAACTATGGCATCCTGCTTTGAGCTTCCATAGGCTATCGCCCTGGAGACCTCATCGGCCACCCCTTCAAGGACAGGCAGAATCTCATCATCCGGGTTTTTGTAATGGCCACTCAGGTACTTGCTCACCATGGCCTGAGTTATCCCAAGGTAATCCCCTATCTCGGACTGGGTCATGCCCAAGCTGTAGAGGTTCTTGGCTATCCTCGCCCTTATGAATGGGAGGAGCTCATCGGCTATGTAGAGAGCCGGAATTTTCACCAGATCACCACCCGAGATAGAATACGACCGAAGGTTTTAAATCTACTGTCTTGCCATGGATCTGTTAAAAATCCTTAAAAACCCCTCCCGGTTTACACAGAAAGGGCTCTTATGAACTGGAAAGGTCGCGACGTGATAAGCATACGGGACTTCTCGAAGGAAGAGGTCGAGTCCGTTTTGAGCGTTGCAGAAAGGCTGGAGAAGGAACTGGAAGAGAAGGGCTCGCTCGACTACGCGCGCGGAAAAATTCTGGCGACGCTCTTCTTCGAGCCGTCAACGAGGACTCGCTTGAGCTTTGAGTCGGCGATGCACAGGCTTGGAGGCTCGGTTATAGGCTTCTCCTCTGCATCGAGCACGAGCGTCAAAAAGGGCGAGAGCTTGGCCGACACGATAAAGACCGTAGAGCAGTACAGCGACGTTATAGTCATCAGGCACCCGATGGAAGGGGCGGCGAGATTGGCGGCTGAGGTCGCGGAAGTCCCGGTCATCAACGCCGGCGACGGAAGCAACCAGCACCCGACTCAAACGCTCCTCGACCTCTACACGATAAAGAGAACCTTCGGGAGGATAGACGGCTTAACAATCGGTCTGCTCGGCGATTTGAAGTACGGAAGGACCGTCCACAGCTTGGCGGAGGCTTTAGCTTTCTACGACGTCGAGCTCTATCTGATTTCACCGGAACTCCTGAGGATGCCGAGGCACATCGTTGAGGAGCTTCGCGAGAAGGGCTTAACCGTTCACGAGACGACCGACCTTGAGGGTGCAATTCCTGAGCTGGACGTTCTCTATGTGACGAGGATCCAGAGGGAGCGCTTCCCGGACGAGGAGGAGTACCTCAGGGTGAAGGGCAGCTACCAGGTGAACCTCTCAACCCTCAAGAACGCGAAGGAAAGCCTGAAGGTAATGCACCCTCTCCCGAGGGTGGACGAGATTCACCCTGAGGTGGATAAGAGCGAGCACGCGCTCTACTTCAGGCAGGTCTTCTCCGGAGTGCCTGTAAGGATGGCCCTCCTTGGATTAACGCTGGGGGTGCTTTGAATGAGTGCAGGTTTTTGCATACATCCCATTCAAAATCATGCACGGGATGCGATAGCGGTTGGAAGTGCTCATAAGACCCCCAAGATTTCCGCCAGCGTTTTGCGAAGCAAAGGGCTGTTATGGAGGTGCTCTGAATGCCCGAGCTGAAGGTTGAGGTTATTCCCGAGGGGACTGTCATAGACCACATCCCAGCGGGGAAGTGGCTCAAAGTAATAGAGATACTCGGCCTCACGAGGCCCAACGGTGGGACCCTGCTCATAGCCTCGAACGTCCCGAGCAAAAAGCTCGGAAGGAAGGACATCGTTAAGGTCGAGGGGCGCTACCTGAGCGAGGAAGAGGTCAACAAGATAGCCCTGATAGCGCCGATGGCTACCGTGAACATCGTGAGGGACTACAAGATAGTGGAGAAGTTCAAGGTGGAAATCCCGGACGAGATAGTCGGAATCCTCAGCTGTCCAAACCCGAACTGCGTCAGCAACCACGAGTACGTAAAGCCAAAATTCAGAGTGGAAAGCAGAGAACCGCTAAAGCTCCGCTGCCACTACTGCGAGAGAACAATCGAGGGAGAGGAGATAATAGGCAACCTCTAAGGAAGGCTTTTTAACGTTCTTCCCCTCCCTTCTCCGTTATGTTCACGGCCGATGAGATAGTCAAACTGGTCAGGCAGATCAGGAGGGAGCACAACCTCCCGGAAAGTCCGTTCAGGATAGACGAGGTTCGCTATGACGGGGAAGGCGACAAGCTCTTCATAATAGCCCACGACAGGACGGACAAGAGCGTTGTGATAGGCAACAGCCTCGTCATTGGAAAGCTCAGGGAGAGGCTTGGGGTAAAGCAGGTGACGGTCTACTCGAACCTCGACCTCGCGATAAAGAGGAGGAAGCTCAGCAAAGCAGAAGAGCTCGTGAAAGGCACCGAACTGGAGTTTTTACTGCCGATAATCGAGGCGGAAAAGCGCTTCCCGCCGAGGAAGTGGCCGTCTGTGAAAGGAAGTGTTAAAACACTCGTCTTCCTCAGCTTCAACGCGAGAGCCCTGCTCGGCTTCGCCGAGAAGTTGGGCTTACCCTACGGAGCCGTTGGGATAAGGTACGCTTTCCCAAAGCTGGACTACGAGCCGGTGGAAGGAGAGCCCAAAGAGGTTCTCTTTCCGGACGAGGAAAAACTCGTGAAACTCGCCCGGGAGAGAAACGCGAAGCTCGTCCTCGCTGACTTTCCCTTTGGGCTGAAATGGAGAAGCGAAACCGCCCTCATGAACCCCTTCAGATTTTTGCACATCGGATTCTTTGAAATTAAGTACCTCTTCGGCTTCGAGTCTCCCACGATGGTTGATTACGATGCCCTCATCCGCTTTGTGGCTGAGCTAACGTACGAGGGCCTTATGGAATCAACGGATGGGGCAAACCTGATATGGCGCTACTGGAGGCGGAGAAGATGATAATCGGAGTGGTAGGGAAGATCGCCGCGGGAAAAACTACGGTCGCAAAGTTCTTTGAGGAGAAGGGCTTCTGCAGGGTTTCCTGCAGCGACCCGCTGATAGACCTGCTGACCCACAACGTCTCAGACTACTCGTGGATTCCGGAACTGCCAGAGAGGGCCGAGCCGACGCGCGACAGGCTGATAGAACTCGGGAAGTACCTCAAGGAGAAATACGGCGGGGACGTACTCATACGGCTTGCCGTTGACAAGAAGAGGAACTGTAAAAACATCGTCATAGACGGCGTCCGTTCAAAGGAGGAAATAGAGGCTATAAAAAGGCTCGGCGGAACGGTCATCTACGTCGAGGCAAAGCCCGAGATAAGGTTCGAGAGACTGATGAAAAGGAGGGCCGAGAAGGACAGGGGCATCAAAAGCTTCGCCGACTTCAGGGAGATGGATGACGCCGAGGAAAGGCTCTACCACACGAGCAGGCTAAAAAACCTGGCCGATTACGTCATCGTTAACGAGGGAACCATTGAAGAGCTGAGGAGAAAGGTGGAGGAGATAATAGAGAACATCGCGGGGAAAGTTTAAAGGAAGTTGGGGGGAACTTAAAACGGTGGTGGCATGGAGGTTATTGAGGCTATATACGAAGACGGCGTTTTGAAGCCATTAAGAAAGCCCAAGCTGAGGCAGCACTCCAAGGTTAAGATAAAGATAATCCCTGAGGATATAGATGACCTTCTGGACTCTCTGGCCATCACGAAGGTCGAGAAAGTAAACTACAAGCGCCTCAAGGAGGCATACTATGAGTCGCTCTGAGCCCCATTCTTAAAAATCTTCGGAGTTGAGTAACATGAACCTCCTTGTCATAGCCCCATGCCTCCTCAGCCCATTCTACGTCTACCGCGGGCCGAAGGGGAAGGAGTACGAGACCGCGAGAAGGCTGAGGAAGCTCTTTGGAGGGCTCGGAGATGAGTGGCAGGTTTTAGCTTACCCCTGCCCCGAGTACGCTTTAATCGGCTGGCCACGCGCTCCAGCAAGCAGGGAAGTCTACGAAAGGCTCGGAATGCGCGAGAGGGCCAAGATAATAGCGGACTTCATCGGGAGGGTTTTAGCAGAGGAAAAGCCGGAAAAGGTCGTCTTCGTCGGCGTTAAAGGGTCGCCAACCTGCGGCGTCTTCCACACCAGCTCAAGCGACCCCGAAAAATACCCTTACAGAGCCATGCAGGAGTTCTTCTATCTGGGCAAGGAGGAAAGGTTAAAGCGCTCGAAGGAGCTTGTTGGCGAGCAGGGATTTAAGCTCAAGCCTCTGCCCGGAGTACTCTTCGAAATCCTGATGGCCAGGTTTCCAGAAGAAACTTACATCGAATTCGACAAGGAAGATGTCGAGAAAAGCGTGGAGAGGGTAAAAGAAGCCCTCCGCGATTAAGCCCTCGCTATCGCCTCCTTCACCAGCCTCTCAGCCTTTCCCATCAGCTCCCTGACCTTCTCCTCAGTATGGGCCTCAAGGGTTATTCTCATTATCGGCTCCGTCCCGCTCGGCCTGAAGAGGATCCACCAGTCGGAGTTTTCAATCCTGATCCCATCGATGTCTATGAGCCTCTCGTAGTCGAAGCTCCGAAGGGCTTCCTTGGCTATGATTTTCATCGCCTTAGCTTTTTTCTCGTTGGGGCAAGGGATTTTTGCTCTCAAAGTTACGTAGCGCGGGACTTCCTTCGCCAACTCGCTTATCGGTCCGAGTTCATCTATCATCTCAAGGACTAAAGCCCCGGCGAATATCCCATCGGGAGTTAGGTTCCACTGGGGAATTATCCACGTCCCGCTCGGCTCGCCGCCGAAGACGCCACCGTTTTTAGCCAGCTCATCAGCAACGGCCACATCTCCAACGCGCGTTCTAATAACCTCCCCGCCGAGTGGTTTAACGTAGTCGTCCAGGGCAAAGCCGGCATCAACGGTGGTAACGATTTTACCCCTCCCGAACTTCACCAGCATGTAGCCCGCTATTAGCGAGAGCATCACCTCGTACTCGACGAAGTTGCCCTGATCATCTACAACGCCGATCCTGTCTGCATCGCCATCGTGGGCTATTCCCACATCTGCCTCCATCGCCTTAACTGTCTTCGCCAACGCTGAGAGGCTCTTCGCGTTCGGCTCAAGCTCTCTGACAAAGAAACCGCTCGGATGGGAGTTGAGGCTGATAACTTTATTCCCGAGCTCGCGCTGGAGATAGGGGCTTAAAACGCTCCCTGCTCCGTTGCCGGCGTCGAGGACAACGTTGTAGGAGTTTTTGAGGTGAAGCATCTCAAGGGCCCTCTCGATGTACTCCCTTTTTGGATCTGCCCTCCTTACCGTTCCGATTTCGTTCCAGGGGACTTTTTTGAAGTTCCCTGAGTCGATTATCCTCTCCAGCTCGGCCTCCATCTCCGGGGTGTAGGCCATCCCGTTCGGTTGCCATACCTTTACCCCGTTGTATTCAGGAGGATTGTGGCTCGCTGTAATTGTAACGCCCGCATCGGCCTTGTAGAGTCTTATCGCGAAGCCCGTTAGGGGTGTTGGAGCCAAACCGATGTCTATAACCTCGACGCCAGCGCTGAGCAAACCGCTTATCAGGGCGCTCTTCAGCATCTCGCCGCTCGTTCTGGTGTCCTTTCCTACGACGACCGTTCCGCCATCGAGGTATGTGCCGAGGGCCTTTCCAACGCGCAGAGCGAGTTCAGGTGTTAATCTCTCGTTGACGACCTCCCTGATGCCGCTCGTCCCGAAGTACTTCCCCATGATGACCACCCGTGAGAGTTATGTTCGGTGGTCTGGAGTAGGGGATATAACCTTTTCCATTGAATGAAAAAGAGAAAGGCTCAGAAGAGGCTGAAGCGCGGGGCCTTGACCTTGATGCCGAGGCCTTCGAGGACTTTCTTCAGCTCTCTAACGCGTATAGTGCCATCGCCGGCGTAGAACTTGTGGTTCTTTTTGGCTTTGACCTCAAGCTCCTCCCTCTTCCCCGATTCCGAGTCACCGCTCTTTACCTTCACTTCCCTGACCTCGCGGAGCGGTATCTCGAAGTTCTCTTCGCTTTCGCCGAGTATCTCCCCCGGCTCCATCTCGTAGTATTCGTTCCAGTGGCCGTAGGCTTTGGTAACGCCCCTAAGGAAGCCCCCGATGCCCCCGCCGGCCTCTTTCTTCATCTTTTTGGCGAGCTCTGGTGTCAGGAAGGCAACTATAAGCCTCTCATCGGTTATCACGAGGCTCGCCCTGCTCTCTCTCATGAAGCCCTTCCTGTAGTCAAGGTTTCCAACGACGTAGAGAACCTTCTCCATTCCTTCCACCTCAGCTGAACCTCGCTATCTCCTCGCCGCTCGGGCTCAGAACCCTGAGGACAACCTTCCCGCCGAGCCTCTCCGAGAGGTCGGAGACCATCTTCCTGTAAGCGCTCTCAGCATCGCCTATCTCGTCGGCACTGTTGAACGAACTCATGGCGCTTACCGTGTAGGGGTTGCTGCCGTCGATGAATATGTCCCAAGGCCCGCTCCCGGCAAAGGAAACCGCGTAGTCGAGCACCTTCTGGGCGTCGTCCTTTCCAACACCGGCATACCAGACGATTATCCCGTTCGACTCGATGTAGGCGTATTTGCTCTCAGCGGAGAAAACCTCCTTTTCGTCTCCGTTCAGGAGCTTCAGCGTGAGTTCTGCACCGTTGAAAACGTCCTGGGACATCTTGGAGGCCATGGTCTTGACGTAGAAGGCCGTTTTCTTGTCTATGTCGCCGGAGCTCTTGTAAGGGGTCGTCACCTTGACCGTGTAGGCATTTCCGCTCTTGGAGACGTAGACGTCGGTTTTCCCGTTTATCTGGAAGCTGTCGCGGACGAAGTTAAGCAAAGACTTTGCCTGGGAGAGGGTAACCTCTCCGGAGTAGTGCACGGTTATATCGTTTATCGTGAGGGTCTTCTCGGTCTTCACGTTTGCCTTGGGGCTTTCACAGCCCGCCGCGGTGACCAAGAGGGCCACCGCGAGCAGGGCAAAGACGAACTTTCTCATACCCATTCCTCCTTTCTTCGTGTGAAAAAACGAAATCACTTCTTCTCAAGCCTGTAGATGCCGACGCTGACCTTGTAGGAATCAACGTTGAGAGGTGCTTTGTAGTCAACCCTGACCCGGAAAGGCTTGCTTGAGCCGTATATCATGCTGTCCGTTTCCGATTCGGTCAGGACGTTGTCCTTCTCGTCGAGTATCGTTATCTTCTCCACGGAACCTTCACTGCTCGCCTTGATGTAGTATTTCCCCGGCTCAAGGACGTGCGAGAGGTAGAAGACGTCCCCGCTTACGGTTTCCGTTTTGAGCTCGACCGGAACCTTGTTGTAGGCATGCAGGTAGTAGTACTGCGTGCCAAAGACGGCCACGGCCCCTATGACGAGGAGCAGGAAGAAGCCAACGACCAGCTTTTTGATGAGTCCCATTTTCTCACCTCCCTTCTCTTTGATTCGAACCTCAACCCCTCCTCCAGAGCAGGAGCAATGGCAGTAAAGCCAGGGCAACAATAAATCCCGGCCCGCATGTGAAGTTTATCGACCTGCTGGCAGTGCTGGAGGGGCTCCCTCCCGTATTTTCACCGAAGCTTCCCGTGCTCGAATGAACTGCACTGGAACTCTGAGACGGTGAGTGTGTGGCGCTTGAGGAAGGCTCGGAGGTCGTTGAGATATGCGAGGAGCTGGAGCTCCGGGTTGTCGAAGGGCTCGTCTGGTTGCAGGCTTCCTTGACGTGGAAGTACTCGCTCGGATGATCGTGAACCCAGACTCTGGGCTCCCCAATCCTGTACCACTCCCAGGTCGGGAGGTCGTCGAACTCGAAGGCCTCTTTAAAGCTACCCCTCGAGTAGAAGGACACCTTCACGAACTTTACATCCCCCTTCCCCAGCTCCACGAAGTTCGGAACCCATGCCTTTAGCTCCCCGCCCTTCTCGACGTGGTGGACGTCACAGCCCGCGAACTCCATGTTCGGGCCGAGCTTCAGGAGCCTGTCCGGAACGAGGAAGATGACGAAGCCTTTTCCCGAGCGGACTATGTAGTGGCTGTAGGGCTGAACGTTGTAGTAGACCTTGATGATATCGCCCGAGGGCGAGGTCTTGACGAGCGGGTCGAAGAAGACGTAGTTTCCATCACCAGCGAGGGCAAAACTTGAGGGGGACTGTCCGTGGTATAGGCTCGTGTTCCAGAAGCCGCTCCAGAGTATATTTCCCTTTTTATCGAGCTTCAGCCAGATCGAGGCGCCGCCGTCGTACTTTCCCCCAAGGCCGTTGGTGTAGAGCCACCCGTCCGGGACGCTGTAGAGCATCGGCCTCCCGCCTGAGAGGGTGTTGAAACCGCCCATTTTCCACAGTTCACCTCCATCAATGGCCTGCCTGTATTCCTCGACCCACCTCAGGCTACCCGTTCCGGGATCCACACCCATGAAACCGAGGTCGGGGCCACCGAAGCGGGAGGAGAAGGCCACAACTACCTCGTTCCCATCGAAACCCACGGCGTTTACGTACTCGTCGT
>WAKU01000053.1 GCA_015523195.1 Thermococcus sp. | reverse complement strand
TCGTAAACTATCTTTTCGGTTTTGTTGAAGTCCACGATTTGCTCTTTGAAGAATCCTTGCCGTCTTAGATAGTTCACCCGGTTCCAGACTTTAGCCCCAATGTCGGCTAACTCGAAGAGGGTTTTCTCTTGTTCTTTGCTTGGCTGGAGTTTGAGCGTTACGCTCCTCTTCGTTTCAACTCACGCTCCCATTGAGTTTCAACGTAGTGCTTCACAATCTCGTCCGTTATGTAGCCGACTGAGGCAACAAAATAAGAACGAGACCAGAGTCTCCCGTGAGTTGTTTTGCTCCTCAGTTCGGGAAATTCTTGGAGGAGTTTTCTGGCAGTTTTACCCTTCAAGTGGTTTACTATTTGAGCCGGTGAGAGGTTGGGCTTGGCTTGGAGGAAGACGTGAACGTGGTCTGGCATTACTTCGAGGGCAATGACTTCACACCCTATTTCTTCTGAGTATTCTTTGAGCATTTCTTTGAGCCTTTCAGCGACTTTTCCGGTGAGGATGTCCTTTCTGTATTTTGGTATCCAGATGAAGTGGTAGGTTATGAAGTGTTTTGCGTGTCGTGTTCTTTTGATTCTTGGTGATTCGGGTTTCATTGTGAATCCCTTAGTGTATGGCTTAAATGTTTTTCGCTTTCCTGTTTAAGGGCTGGTTTTAGAATTACTGCATCCCCGCCCTGAAGGGCGAGGCTTTCAAAAGAAAAAAGTAAACCGGTCTGAAGCTTACCGCTTCCTTCTCCGCCGCGCCCCGCTTAAAGTAGAACGCCGTCCCGGCGATCATGAGGGCTATGAAAACGATGACGAACGCTTTTATCCAGGGGCGTCCCATGCCGTAGTCCTCCTTACTCGTATTGTGGTTAACCGTTTATAAATCCTCTGCTCTTAAAATAGCCCTTCAACCTGTGAAAAATCGGTAAAAGGGCGTTGCAGCCTCTTGTGCCACTATGTAACAACTTTTTCCAGCTCACCCAGCTCAACCGCGCGCTTTATCTCCAAAGCCACCCTCCTGCCCGTGCTCATCGGCTTCCTCCAGAGGGAGTTCCCGTAGGGGTGTCCCATAGCCATGTGGATGTTGGTTCCGCCCCCGGTTCTCGGGGCCACATCGTAGATGTAGAAGTTCAGGTCTTTGTCCACGGCCGTCTGGAGGGTAAACGGCCCGATTATTCCGGGGGGATAGTACTCCTGCGTCGCCTTCACATAGCGCTCGGCCATGTCGAAGACCTTCTCCAAAAGCGACTCGCGGAGCGTTGAGGAGGCGTGGCCTGTAACCGTGTATTCCGGCTCGAACTGCCACTCCGGCAGAGTTAGCTGCTGGCTCGCCGGAAGCCTCACGTGGCCGTCGAGGCTCGTCTCAAAGCGCCAGTCTATCCCGAGCAGCTCGATATCCCCGTCGAGCGGAGAGTAGAAGAAGTCGAAGTTGAAAACCGGGCCTATGATGTAGCGCTCTATCCTCGCTTTGGAAAGGTCTTTCTCCGTGATGACGCCGAGCTTTTTCAAGCGCTCCGCCTTCTCCCGGAACTCTTTGTAGGAAGCGGCCGTAAAGAAGCCCCTCTCCAGCCTCTTCTTGGCATGTGGGAGCTTTACAATGACGAGGCCGACCTCATCGATCTCCTCCGGTTCAACCGGCTCCGGGTATGGGAGCTTAGCTTTCTCAAGAAGCCAGTAGTAACTTTTCTCCTCGCTCCTCTCCTCACTCCTGAGCAGGTTCCTGCTCCCGAAGAGGGGAACGCGAAAGTCGTTCTCAACGCGGTCTATGCCAGTGTAAACGACGAAGGAGCGGTTTGGAACGAAGACCACGTTCCTCTTAACGAGATCCTCCTGAACCTCTACGATCTGGGCGAACTTCTCAAGGATTACAACCTCGTCGATGAAGCCCTTGGTTAATCCGTCCCTCGTCCTCCTGAGCTTGAAATAGTCCGCATAAGTCCTGTGCCTTCCGCGTTGGGCGACGACAAGAACCGGCAGGCCCTCCTCCTTGGCGCCATCCGCTATGTCCAGAGCTGAGTGGCTCCCTATAACGCCCACTGTTATCCTTTCCGGGTCGTATTTCTCGATGATCTCCAAAACCTCATCCCGGCTTATCATTTTTGCCACCTCAGCAGGGATTCGGCTCCAAATCCTTTCCCAGTTCCCTCATGGCGCGAATCCTCCTCTCGATGCTTTCCCTTGTTCCCACATCTCTCCGATAGAAGAGCTCGCCCTTGACGTGCCTTATTGCGCTCCGGGCGATTCCCTCGGCCTCTTCAATGCTCTCGGCTATTCCAACGACCGCTATCGCTCTTGAGCCGAGTAGCGTGAGGTTCTCGTCTATGGAGGCGTAGTAGAGCCTCGCGCCGGTCTCCTCTACAGCCCTTTCATCAACCTCCACTTTAACGCCCCTGACCGGGTTCACTGGATAGCCTCTCGGCGCGAGGTACTTCACAACCGTCGCTTTGCCCTCGAACTCGGCCTTCCTCAGGCTGCCGTCAACGATTCCCTCGGCTATCTCCGTCAGCGGTGTCCTCAAAAGCGGGAGGACGTTCATCGCCTCCGGGTCGCCGAAGCGGGCGTTGTACTCTATGAGAACGGGGCCTTCCCTGGATAGCATGAACTGGCCGTAGAGGATGCCCTTGTAGGGTGTTCCCTCCTTTCTCATGGCCTCAACGGTAGCTTTAAGCGTCTCGAAGGCCTTTTCATAGTCCTCCTTCGTCACGAAGGGCAAAAGACCCTTTGAACAGGAGTAGCTCCCCATACCGCCGGTTATCGGCCCCTCATCGTTCTCGTAGGCATGGGGGTAGTCCTGAGCCAGGGGCATTGGGATGACCTTTTTCCCGTCGCTGAAGACCTGGAAGGTGAACTCAACGCCGTCGGTGCGCTCTTCAACGAGAACTTTTCCATCCCTCCTTATCAGCTCCTCCGCGTAGGCTTTAGCTTCATTGTTGTCTTTCAACTGGTGGCCCACTACCCTAACCCCTTTTCCCCCGGTGAGGCCGATGGGCTTAACTACAACCGGCTTTCCAAAGTCGTCTATCCAAGAGCGCATCTCCTTGGCGTCTGTAAATACCCTGAATGCCTTCCTCCCGGGGATTCCGTTGCGCTCCATGAAAGCCCTCGCGAAGGCCTTGTCCGTTTCAAGCTTAGCGGCTTCCCTTGTCGGGCCAACCGCCGGTATACCGGCCTCCTCAAAGACTTCCACGATGCCCCTCTCAAGCGGTGCCTCCGGGCCAATGAAGGCCATGTCAACGCCAAACTTCTCGGCGTAGGATAGAACCTTCTCCACGTCCGTTTCTCTGGCCAGGCCGTAGCCCTTTGCGAGCCTTGCCAGACCCGGGTTCCTGTGCTTTGAGACCGCGTAGAGCTCGGCGCCGTCCCTGACCAGGGCTTCGCCTATTGCGTGCTCCCTTCCACCGCCGCCGACGAGCAGGATCCTCATTAGGTTCACCATAGAAATGTTAAAAAATCGTATTTTTAAGCTTTATTTTGACTTTTAGATGGTAAAAACGAGGCCGGGGCTCCCGTGTTGTCATCAACATTACAGTATTAAAACGCTGTCTCAGGTTCATGAGTGTGTGGAAATGTTTTTATTTCTCCATGCCCAAAAGTTCATGGTGGGGTGAGTGAGGGATAGGGAGCAGTTACTCACACTGATCAGAAACGTCCTGAACTCGAACGGCATCGTCAGCATCATAGACCAGGACATGGCATCGTTCGGTTACCTCCTCGGCCTGGAGGTCGCGGCTGAATACATTGAGAGCGGGAGCTACACCTGGCTGGTCTCTTACGAGCCCTTGCAGAGCCTCCTTCGGGATATGGAGAGGCTTGGTATAGAGTACGGGGAGCACTTAGGGAAGACCCTCTTCATCTTCGATGCCTTTGGTTCTATGAAGGGGATAGAGCCCGAGATGGATGGTGTGCTGACCCTTAAGGGGTACCTCGACGACAACGTCTTCGTCCTCAAGTACGGCAGGCTCGTATCCAAGATCATAGAGACCTTAGAACCGAGGCCGGAGAGCGCCATCGTCGTCGGGCACCTTGAGTCCGGAATCTGCAGGCTCTTCCAGAACCCGCTGAAGGTTCAGCGGAGGCTGTGGAACCTTTTCCTTGAGGTTCCCCTGCGGCTCTCAGCTGTGAAGACGTACCTCCTCCCAGAATGCCCTGGGATGGATGACTTGGCCTACTTCTACTCGGATCTCGTGATAGAGAGCTTTCTTGAGAACGACGAGAGAAAGCTGGTCGTGACAAAGGGTGGTGAGGATGAGCCTTAAACTTGGCCTAAAGCCCGTGGACAGGGTTTTGGGAGGCGTCAAGGAGAGGAGTTTGATCCTTATACACGAGGCCGACCCGAGGTCGCTCGGCAAGTTCCTCGCCCTTCAGGTTATGAAGGAAAAGCTCGAATCGGACAACCTCGTGGGCTACTTCAACATAGGCCTCCCTCTCTCGACCTTCACCGCCGTTGCCGAGCGCTTCGGAATCGATATTGAGAGGCACCTCCGGGAGAACAGGCTGATGATAGTGGACACCTTCGGCAGCCTCTACAACCTCAGGCAGGGAACCGGCAACGTGTGGTACCTGTCGCAGCCAATAAGCCTCGAAACCCTGAACGACAAGTACATCGAAGTCATAAGGGCCCACAAGGAGAAGTGGAAGAGGCTCAACATGTTCGAGGGCAGGGAGCTCTGGGGGGGTCACGATTTCGATCTCGGACTACCTCTACATGTTCGGGCCCCAGAAGACACAGCGCTACCTTGAGATGATTGACCTCCAGAGGGCGAAGTCGGATGTCTACAAGAAGTACCCCGCGGGAACCAACGTCTGGGTCTATTCGGGAAACGACGTGGTGGTGCTCCCCCTCATCTACAGGAAGGCATCGTACGTCCTCAAGACGGAGAGCAGGATAACGGGAGAGGAGCGGGTTGTGAGAACGATGAAGATAATGAAGGCGCCCGACCTCGATGGGATACCCACTTTCGAGTACATTGTCAGGAGGAACGGGGTCGAGTTCCTTTGACATACTAACGGCTATTTAATGCTAAAATTTTTAAATATTTGACGTTTTTATGCACACGGTGGTGGCATGAAGGTTCTCGTAGTTATGGGCAGCAGAAGCGACTCTCGCATAGCGGAGGAGGCAACGCGGGTTCTCGACGAGTTCGGCGTTGATTACGACGTTGAGGTTGCCTCCGCCCACAGGAACCCTGAGAAAGTCGAAAGGCTCGCGAAGAAGGATTACGACCTCTTCATAGCGATAGCGGGCTTAAGCGCCGCCCTGCCGGGGGCTATAGCCTCGCACACGACGAAGCCTGTAATCGGCGTCCCGGTCTCGGCAAAGCTCGGCGGTCTTGATGCGCTCCTCAGCATCGCCCAGCTACCACCGGGGGTTCCCGTTGCAACTGTCGGAATAGACAACGGGAAGAACGCGGCTTTGCTGGCGGTTGAGGTACTCGCCCTGAAGGATGAGAACCTCGGGAAGAAGCTCGCCGAATACAGGAGGAGAATGCGCGAGACTCAATAAAACCTGAAAATGGAGGGCTGAGTCCTCAATTCCACCCATCTTATTCCACGCCCGGATTCAACCCCCTGCATCCAGCTTCTTATTCAACCTTTTATATTCAGCAACTTATTCTATCCGTGGAACGTTCAAAGATGTGGACAACCAAATTTAAACTTTTTGGGTATTATGCAGTTCATTGGATAAATCTACATCCCTGTTCACTGGCCCAGTGTACACAAACATCCCTGGTAGTGACTCTCAAAAGGAGCTGGATTGTCCCTCATGGTGCTTTCTCATCTCATAGCCCTGTCCGTGCCAACCAGAGGAGCGCGTTCTCAGCTCTATCGAGTGGGCGACCATCTCAGCTTTTTTCTTTGCCACATCCACACTTTTGTCCCATGCTATAGCCACTCCGAGCCTCCTCCCGGGGTAGGCCTCGGGCTTTCCGAAGAGTCTAACTGTGGCGTTGGGAACGCTCAGAGCCTTTGCCAGACCGCGGAAGCGCGGTGAGTAGCCGGAGACGTTGACCTTTATGACGTGGGTTGCAGCGGGGGTGAGCATCGGGAAGAGCCTGTAACCGTTAACCCACTCACCCGGAATCGGGAGTCCGAGAACGGCTCTAAGGTGCAGCCCGAACTCCGAAAAGCCGGTCGGATGAGAAGCCAAAGTCACCATTCCGGTGTCGTGGGGCCTCGGGGAGACCTCATTCGCCCACACCTTATCGCCTTTCACGAACATCTCAACGCCGAAGAGGCCGAGGCCGCCGAGAACATCGGTGATGCGCTTCGCTATCCTGTAAACCTCCCTCTCGGCTCTCTCGCTTATCTCAGCGGGCTGCCAGCTGGCGTGGTAATCGCCATCAATCTGGTAGTGGCCGACGGGTTTAGGAAAGGTCGTAACAACTTCGCCGTCCTCGTCGTAGTGCCTCACAGCTAACTCGGTGATTTCAACATCGAATTCAATGTGCTCCTCGACGATTATCTTATCCGCACTACCGCGGGCCTTTTTCTTTGCTGTTTCCCAGGCCTTTGGGATATCTTCTGGACTTTTCACGAAGTAGGAGCCCTTTCCTGAGGAGCTCATTATGGCTTTGGTATGGCATGGATAACCTATCCTCTCACAGGCCTCGTAGAGTTCGTCGAGAGTTTCCGCGTAGGCGTAGCGCGATGTCGGAACCTTTGCCTCCTTCGCGAGCGTCTCCCTCGTCCTCTCGCGGTGCATCGCTATCCAGGTGGCCTTTGCGTTCGGAACGACGAAGTAGCCGTCCTTTTCAAGCTCGAAGAGGGCATCGAGGTTAATAGCCTCTATCTCCGGGATTATCGCGTCAGGCTTCTCCCTCTCGACGACCGAAAAGAGGAAGTCCGCTTTCCTCATGTCGCCGACGTAAGCTCTATGGGCAACCTGCATCGCGGGAGCGTTGGCGTAGCGGTCAACCGCCGTTACCTCAACGCCGAGCCTTTGCGCTTCAATCGCTATCTCCTTTCCGAGCTCTCCGCTTCCTAAGAGGAGGATCCTCTGGGCTGAATCTGTTGTGGCGGTTCCGAGTTCATCACGGAGTTTTATCATGGACATCACCCCATTGATTGACGCTGAAATGTTAAAAATCTGGAATATTTAAGCCTTTTTAAGCAGAAAAATGGCAAACCTTTTTAAGTCGCTTCTCCAACCTTTCCCGGTGGTGCCCATGCTGACCTATTCCCAAGCTGGAGTTGACGATGAGAGGACGGCAAGGGCCTTGAGGGGTATAATATCACTCGCAAAGGCAACTTTCGAGTTCAGAAAGGGAAAAATCGGCGAACCCGCGGAAGAGCTCGGTCACTACTCGGCTCTGCTCGACTTCGGAAGCTTTTATCTGGCCATGACGACCGACGGCGTTGGGACGAAGGTTCTCGTTGCGGAAGCGGTTGGAAAGTTCGATACAATAGGGATAGACATGATAGCCATGAACGCCAACGATTTGCTCTGCGTCGGTGCCGAACCGGTAGCTTTAGTTGACTACCTCGCCGTTAGGGAGCCCGATGAGAAAATATTCGCCGAGATTGGGAAGGGCCTCTACGAGGGGGCGAGGCAGGCGGGGACAGCTATAGTCGGTGGCGAGACAGCGGTAATGCCAGACCTCATCAACGGCTTCGACCTTGCTGGAACCGCCATCGGCGTTGTGGGAAAGGGGAAGGTCATAAGGGGCGAGAAAATCGAGCCCGGTGACATCGCTATAGGCATATCAAGCTCCGGAATTCACTCCAACGGTTTAACCCTCGCGAGGAAGCTTTTGATTCCAAAATACGGCCTCGACTACGAGTATGATGGCAAAAAGCTCTGGGAGTGGCTTTTAGAACCCACGAGGATATACGTCAGGCCAATTCTGGAGCTCCTTGAGAGCGTCGAGGTTCACGGGCTGGCCCACATAACGGGCGGAGGGTTGCTGAACCTCAAGCGCCTGACAAACTACGGCTTCTCGCTTGAGATGCCGCCGGTTGAGGGAATCTTCAGGCTCATCCACGAGAACGGCGTCCCTCTGGGCGAGATGTTCAGGGTTTTCAACATGGGTGTTGGAATGGTCGCGGTTGTTCCGGCGGAGGAGAAGGAGGAAGCCCTCGAAGTCCTTAACAGACACTACGAGAGCTTCGAGCTTGGAGTCGTCACAAAAGAGCAGGGGATAAGGGTGGAGAACTACGGGCTGAACCTCCTGTAGAGCTCCCCGTAAGCTTTCATGAGGTCGCCCCTGTCGAAGCGGAAGACGTCCTTGTCGAGGCTTTCTTTAGTCTTTGCGTCCCAGAAGCGGCAGGTGTCCGGGCTTATCTCGTCGCCGAGGACTATCTCGCCTCTGCTGTTCTTTCCGAACTCCAGCTTGAAGTCCACAAGGATTATTCCCCTCTCCCTGAAGTACTCCCTCAGAATATCGTTCACCTTCAAAGCGATTCGTTCGATTTCCCTAAGCTCGGCTTCACCTATGCCGAGAACCCTCGCGTGGTAGTGGTTTATCATCGGGTCGTGGAGGGAATCGTCCTTGTAATAGAGCTCAACTATTGGTTCTTTGAGCTCGGTTCCCTCATCGAGGGGGAGGCGCTTCTTAAGACTGCCAGCAACGACGTTCCTGACGACAACTTCGAGGGGGTACATCTCAAGCCTCTCGACGATTAGCCTGTTATCGCCGGCAACCCCTATGAAGTGGGTCTTTATGCCCTTCTCCTCAAGAACCCTGAAGAGGTGGGCGCTGATCTGGGCGTTGAGCCAGCCCTTTCCTTTGAACTTCGCCTTCTTGCCACCGTCGAAGGCGGTTGCATCGTCCTTGAACTCCATTATGGCTTTCTCCCCGTCGAGAGGGATTATCCTCTTGGCCTTACCCTCGTAGACCTCCATGTGGTTCACCATTTTTATGTAAAATTTCGCGAGTTTTTAAGGGTTTTTTGACAGTTAAAAGTCAACAACCGGGCAAGGCTTTTAAACTGAAAACTGCTAATTACAGCAGAATATGTGGATGAAATGAACATAAAATTAGCAAGGAAGTGATCCCCTTGAGGGAGAAGTGCGGTATCTTTGCAACGCTTTCAGAGAACGCACCGAAAAAAGCTTATTACGCACTCATAGCCCTTCAGCACCGCGGGCAGGAGAGCGCTGGAATAAGCGTCTGGAGGCATAGGATAAGGACGGTTTCCGGGCCGGGCCTCGTCCAGGACGTTTTCAAGGGGCCTGTTTTAGCTAAGCTCAAATCGAACCTCGCGATAGCCCACGTCCGCTATTCAACGTCAGGCTCGCTCAACGAGGCCCAGCCACTTGAGACCGAGTGCTGTGGAAAGAGAATAGCAATAGCCCACAACGGAACCCTCACGAACTTCAAGCCCCTCAGGGGGGAATACGAAAAGAGGGGAGTCAGCTTCAAGCACTCAGTTGATTCAGAACTTTTAGGAGTTTCCTTCCTCTGGCATTTGAAGGAGACCGGCGACGAGTTCGAGGCGATGAAAGCGGTCTTTTATGAGGTTAAAGGGGCCTACTCGGTTGCCTTTCTCTTCGACGGGAAGATACTCGTCGCAAGGGATCCCGTTGGCTTCAGGCCTTTGAGCTACGGAACCGGGGACGGCCACTACTTCGCGAGCGAGGACTCAGCTTTAAGGCCCTTCGTGGACGAGGTTAGGGATGTTAATCCAGGCGAGGTCTTCCTGATCGATGAAAGCTCAGCTGAAAGTCGGGTTTTAGTTAGGGAGAGACAACACACCTGCGTTTTTGAGTACATCTATCTCGCCAGGCCGGACAGCACCATTGACGGCGTCAACGTTTACTCGGCGAGGGTTATGATGGGTGTAGAGCTCGCCAGGGAGAGCCCAGCTGAAGGGGACGTTGTTATAGCGGTTCCCGACTCCGGAAGGGCCTCAGCCCTCGGCTTCTCGATGGAGAGCGGGATTCCGTACGCTGAAGGGCTTATAAAGAACCGCTACATTGGGAGGACTTTCATAACTCCCGGCCAGTTCAACCGCGAGCTGAAGGTTAAGCTAAAGCTTTCTCCGGTCCGGGAGGTGGTTGAGGGAAAGCGCGTCGTCCTCGTCGATGACTCGATAGTTAGGGGCACGACTATGAGGAGAATAGTTGCCATGCTCAGGAGGGCAGGAGCGAGGGAAGTCCACGTGAGGATAGCCTCGCCACCGATAAGGCATCCATGCTACATGGGAATAGACATACCGACGAGGCACGAGCTCATAGCTGCATTCGGGAGCGTTGAGGATATCAGGAGGGCTATAGGAGCCGACAGTTTGGCCTACCTAAGCGTCGAGGGCCTAAAGAGAGCCGTCGGGAGGGAGAACCTCTGCCTTGCGTGCCTTACCGGGGAGTACCCGGAGTGGGTTTTCAGATTTTGAGGAAATTGTTAAATACATCGGGTGCGTATTATCATTTCAGGCGTGAATGATGAACGGGTATTTAGTCGCCGCCGCCTTCAGTGCCGGTGTAAAGCTGACCGCCGGGGCAATGCTTATTCTCTTCGCAGAAAAGAGGCACAAGAGGGCCGCCCTCTACTGGGGCCTCGGCTGGTTCCTCTACGCCTACGCGATAGTGGGGGATATAGGGAAGAACCCGACCTGGAGGGCGGTCTCGTTAGGTCTCTTCGCATCCTCCCTTCTGTACGGTACCTACAGGTTCATCGAGGGGTACACACCGGCTGTGAGGGACAGGTACCTCGTTCCCTGGATCCCCGGGATTATGGCGTTTTACATGTGGGCCGTTGTAGTGGCCTGGGGGCGCTGTACTGGAGATGCCGTTGTTACGGGCCTGGCAGGTCTCTTCATGTCCCTTAGCGGCTGGATAATCTACAGGCTGAGGGAGATAACTGGAACAGGCGCCCGCAACCTCGGGATAACGCTCATCGTATACGGCCTCCACCAGATGGACTACCCCTTCCTGAGGCCAGTGAAGTGGTTCGCCCCCTTCGGTTTCTGGCTCGGCTTTCTGCTGACCCTCCTCTCGGCGTTCTTTATGGTCGAGCTCGTGATGGTCAGGGGCTTTGAGCTCAAAAAGCCTGAGAAGAGGCCCTCAGTTCAGCCCGGCGTTCACATCATTGAGCCCAAGGAGGTTCCGGGAACCGTTGAGGGGCTGAGGGACTACCCCGTCTTGGCTTTCGTGAGAAACCTCGATGCCCCCGAGGAGTGGAAGGCATACAGGATAACAAACGTTGGCGGGGAAAACAGCATCGGGCCCACAGGCCTCCCGCAGATCCTTGAGCTGGCCGTTTCCTACCTTAACTCCGCCCGCGAAATTACCCCCGTCGTGTTCCTTGAGGGCGTTGAATATCTCAGGCTCTACAACGACTTCAGGGGGCTCGCCAAGTTCCTCTCGATGCTCAAGGACTACGTCTCCGTCAAGGGAGGGGCCCTCTACATCGTCCTCGAAAGGGGTGCCTGGGATGAGAGGGACTTCAACATCATCCAGAGGCTTCTCCTTTAAGTCCTCCCGCCTTCCTCACCCTGCAGGCTGAGTACTTGAACTCCGGCGTTCCTGCCTTGTTGAGCGCTGAACCCGTAAGCCTGTTGGCCTTGAAGTGGAAGGGAACCGCTATCAGCCCCTCCGGGACCCCGCCGACCTTTGCGCGCATCCTTATCCTTCCGCGCCTCGTCTCTATCTCGATTAAATCTCCCTCGCTGATGCCGAGCCTCTCAGCGTCCCTCTCGTTGATCAAAGCCCTCGGCTCGCCCATGAGTTTAACCAGCGATGGACTCCTCAGCGTCATCTCGCCGGTGTTATAGTGGCTTATCAGCCTCATCGTCGTCAGAACGAAGGGATATTCTTTATCCGGCATCTCCCACGGGCCAACCTGCTCGACCGCCATCATCTTAGC
>WAKU01000052.1 GCA_015523195.1 Thermococcus sp. | reverse complement strand
GTATAGGTCAAAGTAGCTCAGCGGGTCCGGGTCTTCAAGGTACATCTTCTTTGCGGCCTCGTACGGCGAGATGCGCTCTCCCCTTTTCACCATGTCCTTCCACGCCCTCTTCGTTATCTCTGCCCACGCCTTCGAAGCTTTCACGAATATTGGCGCCAAGTCCGCTAACATCTCCGCGTGCTCCTCCGGGACGCCCTCTTCTAGGAAGCTTTTTTTAATTAGTCGTTGGAACTTCTTCATCTTCTCTTCATCTTCCAGCAGCTCGTCTAGGCTTTTCACCCTCGTTAACACATCATTCCTCAAAAACTTTTCGTACACCGTGCCCTTCAAGTCTTTCATAAGTTTCTGTCCTCTTTTTGTATAGTCTTTCTCAACAGGAGCTATCGCCCACCGGACTGCGTCAGCTGCATATGGCTCCAGCTTGTACTTCATGGTTCCCAGGAGCCTGTACGCCGTGGTGATGAGGTGGTAGTCCAGCCCATCCTTTTCGGATTCCACGGGCGGCCCCTTCCAAGCATAGTGCACGTTATCCAGCCACCACTTGCGATCCTCCTTGAACTTATCCTTCAGGGGCGGGAGGAGCGTTCCTCCCCCGTCCGGATTTCTGTCAAACGCTATGCTTACATTTCTTGCTCTGCTTCTCTTCTCCCCTTCCTTTGTATCGTACGGGAACATCCTCTCCTCTGGAAACGGCACCATCTTTTGCCCCCCTGAACCTACGGCCCTCTGAAATTTAAGTTTTTCCCTACATCCTCTCGGGAGCCTCTATGCCCAAGACATCGAGGCCGTTCCTGAGGACGGTCTTGACGGCCGAGACGAGGAGCAGCCTTTCCTCCACGACGCCCTCCCCGGCCTTGAGCACGGGGTGGTCCATGTAGAACCTGTTGAAGAGGCTCGCCAGCTCGTTGAGGTAGGCCGGGACGAGGTGGGGCTTGACGTCTTTTCCCGCCTGCTCTATGGTCTCCGGGAACTTGGAGAGGAGCTTTATTAGCTCCTTCTCGCGGCCGGTGAGCCTTGAGAAGTCGGCCCTCGCGAGCAGGCTCCTCCAGTCAGTATCAATACCCCTCTCCCGGGCCTTCCTGAGTATGGACGCGCAGCGCGCGTGGGCGTACTGGATGTATGGGGCGCTCTCCCCCTCGAAGTTGAGGACGTCGTCCCAGCGGAAGGTTATCGTCTTGTCCGGGCTGTACTTGACGAGGTTGAAGCGCACCGCGCCGACGCCAACTGATTCAGCTATTTTCTCCTTCTCGGCATCGCTCAGGCCCGGGTTCTTCTCCTCTACGAGCTTCTTGGCCCTTTCAACGGCCTCGTCGAGAACCTCGTCAACGGTGAACCCGACCCACGTCCCCTTCCTTCCCGAGAAGGCCCCCTCCTCGCGGACGACGTGCTCGTAGGCCAGGTGGTGGAAGTTCTCGGCGGCATCCTCGAAGCCGAGCAACCGAAGGGCGTACTTTATGGCCGTCTGGGGGTGCTTCTGCTCCCGCCCTATCACGTTTATGACTATATCCGCCCTCCCGAACCTCCCGGGCATCTCCTCGCCGTCCGGGGCCGTCGTCCAGGTCTCGTGGTTCCCCAGCCTGTCCCAGAGCCTGTAGAGCATGTCGGCACTTACCTTCCCGAACTTCCAGAGGTGGTAGGCTATGTCCTTGCCGGTGTAGGTTGCAGTCCCGTCGCTCCTCTTGAGGACGAGGAAGGGGTTCTTCATGTCGGGGAAGAGCCTCCTGAGGTCCATCACGAAGGCGCCCCTGTACTTCCCATCCTCCGCCCAGAAGAAGCTCCCGTTCCTCTCTATGAGCCTGTAGGCCTCCTCAAAAATCCCGCTCCTCACTATGTCGCTCTCCCAGCTCAGGAGGTCGTATGCTATTCTCATGCGGTAGGTCGTGAGCATCTGGGCTTTAACTACGCGCTCCGCGAGCTCCCTCCCGAGTTTGGCCGCCTCGCCGCGGCCTTCCTCAAGCTCCTTCATGAGCGCGCGGACTTCCCGGTCGAGCCCGGGGTTCTCCTCCATCAGCTTGTTCACCTCGACGTAGAGCAAGCCCATGACGTGATCTATGAAGTTCTCCTTGAGGTTCTTCTCCCTCAGCTCGCCCTCTATCCTCTCGAACTCCTCCCTCATGTTGATGTAGCCCCAGAGGACCTGCGCGAACTGCACCCCGAGGTCGTCTACGTAGTTCTGCACCTCGACGGTGTAGCCGAGCCTGCGCATTATCCTCGCCATCGTGTCCCCCAAAACCGCGTTCCTCGCGTGCCCCATGTGGAGCGGCTTCGTCGGGTTCACGGATGTGTGCTCCACGATGACCTTCTTCCCCCTCCCGATCCCGCTCTCGCCGTAAGCGGTGCCCTTCCCGAGGATCTCCTCGACCAGGGCCCTCCCGAAGACCTCGTAGTCGAGGTAGAAGTTTATGTAGCCGTTGACGGCCTTGACCTCCTTCACACCCTCAGGAAGCTTCCCCTCAATCCTCCCGGCGAGCTCCTCCGCTATGAGCATCGGCGCCCTCCTGAGAACCCTCGCGAGCTGAAAAGCGACCGCCGTCCCAAAGTCCCCGAGCTCCACGTCCGGCGTGTCGGCTAAAGTCACCTCGCCGCTCCACTCCTTCCCCTCCTCCTTCAGCATCTCCGAGACTGTCTCTTGAAGGATGAGCCTGACCTTCTCCTCTACCTCTCCGTAGGCCATACCAACCACCGTCCCCCCTTCGGCCCAACCTTTAAAAACTTCTCCGCCCATCTACGGTGGGGATTCACATGGGGCACCACGTGGGCGAGCACAAGGCCAAGAAGGGGCTGATAAGGATAGAGTTCGACGAGGAGGACGGCGTTGCCGAGCACGTCAGGATAACAGGGGACTTCTTCATCCACCCCGAGGAGACGGTTCACGAGCTTGAGGAGGCCCTTGAGGGGCACAGGGTCGAGGAGCTCGAAGCGGTTATGGACGAGTTCTTCAGCATGAGGCTCGACGTCGAGATGCCCTTCGTGAACGTTGAGGACTTCAAGATAGCCCTCAAGAAGGCCGTCAAGGGGGATTAAGCTTGAGGCGCTCCGTCTCACTCCCGTGGGGGAAGGTGAAGAGGGACTTCCTCCTCCTCTCGGTCGGCTTTGTAGCGGGCTCCATCGCTGGAGCGGTGGTCGTCCTCCTGAACCCAGCTGGCGGCGGGAAGCTTTTCCAGTACATAGCGAGAACCATAGCCGGGAAGATCAGCAGGAAGAGCGCCTTCTCAACCTTCATCGGGATATACCTCAACAACTTGGGGGTGGCCACGAGCGCCTACGCCCTCGGGATCTTCTTCGGCGTGGTGCCCTGGCTCGTGGTTCTCGTCAACGGCTTCATCTTGGGCGCTGTAGTGGCCTACGTCCTCAGGGAGCACCTCTTGGATGCAGCCACCGTGATCCTCGGCCTCCTCCCCCACGGCGTCATCGAGATCCCCGCGATAATACTCGCCGCCGCCTCCGGCGTGCTCCTCTACCGCGGCACGCTGAAGAGGGAGGGCATGGAGACGGTCTACGCCTCCCTGAAGTTCTACGTCCTCTCGGCCCTCCTGCTCCTCTTGGCGGCCTTCATAGAGGCCTTCATAACGCCGAGGGTCGCCGGCATTGGGTGAGTTATGGGCCCTCTAAGAACTCGCTAAGCTGGGCCCCTATTTCCTGGGCTATCATCTTGTAGGGGTCTCCCCTCCTGAGCTTGCCCACCACTGCCCTCAGCTTCCACCAGTAGGCGACCGATGCGGACTGGCTCAAAATCCGCTCCTCCTTCAACCGTCTAACGCTCGAAGAGCTCAGCTCAAGGGCAAGCTTTTTGATCGTTTCACTGGTTTCCTCGGAAACGTTTCTGCTGAGCATCAGCTCGACGAAGGTTTTGGCGTCGCCGGGGTAGGAGTAGTAGAGAACCCCCGAGACGCCGTACTCCCTGCGGAGGAGTCCATCGCTCCAGAAGTCCATTGGGAGGTAAACGATCACGATCCTCCCCTTAAGGTCGCAATCTGCTATCGGCCCGTTGACGTAAACCGGCTTCAGGCCGCGGGAGCGGGTCACGTTGTCAAGGGCGCTTTCAATGGCCTCCTTAAGCCTGGCGTTTGGGGCGGTGATTGATATGTAAACGGTTTGGGGATCCTCCGGGGCGCTTCTCCATCCGGAAACATTCGGAGCAGCGGAGGGGGAGCCCTGGTATTTCCCAGAGAGGTCTGAGAAAACGCCGGATTCGCTGGCCAGTGCCACCGCAGCGAGCGAAAGAACGATCACAGCCGAGAGGCCGAGCCAGAGCACGCGCCCCATGCTCCCACCTCATAGAAGTTTGGATGATCACCTTAAAAGGGTTAAACCTCGGTCCCGATGTAGATCCCGTGCCTCGTCCTCACTATTCTGACCCTTATCCTTTCTCCGACCTGAGCTTTCGTGCCGATAACTTCGATGAGCCTGTTCTTGGCTCTGGCTAACATCTCGCCCCCTATCCTACCCGGGAGCACTACCTCGGCCTTGACGACCTCACCGGGCCTGAAAGCGAGCGGGATGAACTCGCGCTTCTCCATTCCGAAGTGGCCCGGCTTGAGTACTAAAGGCCTCATCCCGGTCTTCTCCTCCAGCTTTCTCAGCCAGGCGTAGAACTCCTTGAAGGGTTTGACCTTTGCTACAGTCGGGTTCCTGCCGAACTTGTAGGGGATGTAGTTCTGAAAGCCCAAAGCCGGCCAGCGCTTTCCCGC
Source organism: Thermococcus sp. (assembly GCA_015523195.1). Classification (GTDB taxonomy): domain Archaea; phylum Methanobacteriota_B; class Thermococci; order Thermococcales; family Thermococcaceae; genus Thermococcus. Next base: position 32,088 of record WAKU01000052.1, on the reverse strand, counting down.
GCCAATCTTCCGCGCGAACTCTATGAAAGCCTCCGCTTCATCGTCGTTGATCCCGAAGATTATGACCGGGGCAATGAGGACGTCTATCCCCGCGTTGACCAGGGCTTCGGCCATCTCAAGAACGTGCTCCAAACTGTAGTCCTTCCTCCCCATCAGCATCTTTGCCTTCTCCGGGTCGAGGGAGTGGAGCGAGAGGTTCACCCTATCGAGGCCGGCCTCGGCGAGCTCTTCAACGAGCTTATCTGTCAAAAGCGTCCCGTTGCTCTGCATCGAGATGACGGACACGTTGGGGTGCTCCCTCAACGCCTGGACGAGCTCGACTCGAAAGGGGTAGATGAGCGGCTCGCCCTGGCCGTCGAGGTGCGCCTCAAGGCCCCTCCCCTTGATCCTCGCAACCCCGTCGAACCACCTCATGAGGTAGTCTATATCAACGACGTAGTCCAACTTCCTCGTCCTCGAATAGGGGCCCTCGTCAACCGAGCAGAAGATGCAGTTCATGTTGCAGCCGCTCACCCCCCTGACCTGGATGAGGTTTGTCCCGCGGTCTATCAGGCCAAAGGCGTTGTAGCCGAGGAGGGGAACCCCAAGTCCCTCGTGGATGTAGATGACCCTTCTGTTGGTGTAGCGGTTCCTCAGGAGGGCGCCGAGGTTGTTCTGGATGTAGAGGGCCAAGTAGGGCCCGACCTCCTCGCGGTCGGTCTGGATGAAGAGGGAGCCGTTCTTAACTGCTATCTCCGCTGAGATCCCCAACTTCCGCCTTACGGCCCTCTCAAGTTCGCTTTTCTTGAAATCCGCGTAGAGAGTCCCGCGCCAGATCAGCCTGACTTCGTCGCCGAGGTCTTCGAAGCGGGAGTGCGGCAGGGAAACCTCCACCATGGGCCAACCTCTCCGGCCGGGCTTAAAAATCGAACGCTGGATAAATAATCCGAATGCCGTTCTGAGTGCATTGAAGTAAGAATCTTCAAACCACGAATCCTCTCCCTATGTGGACATGGAAACATTTTAATATCAGTGATGCTATTAGCGTAATGATGAACTAAATTGGGTGACGGAGATGTGGGGGAAGATAGAGCACTACTTTGACGAGTACCCGGTTAGGAAGCTGATAGCGAAGACGCTCCTGAAGTACGGCCTCAGGGTCTCGGACGACATGAAGGTTAAGGCCGGGGACATAGAGGTTCCCTACACGAAGATAGCGAAGGCCCTCGACGTTGACAGGCGCGTCGTTAAGGAAACCGTCGGCATGATACTGAAGAACCAGGAGCTCAGGGACATCTACACCAACCTCGAACCGACGGTTCACATGAAGTACGTCGGTAGGCACGTCGGCTACGGGGTCATCGAGATCGAGCCGGAGCCGAGGGCGGTGGGGATACTCGCGAAGGTGTCCCAGAAGATATCGGACAGGAACATCAACATAATACAGGTGGTCGCTGAGGACCCGGAGCTCTACCCCGAGGCAACGCTTACGATAATCACCGAGAAGCCCATTCCGGGCGACCTGATAAACGAGCTCTCAAAGCTTGAGGGCGTCAAGAGGATATCCATCTACTGACCCTCTTCTTTCAAATTTGAACGGCGGCGGTTCCTTTTTACCATTAAGGGACAAATATGCCCCCTTTGCTTGAACCAAAAGTTTCAAACCTTTTTTCTCCGTGGTAACGTTTATAAGTGCCAGTTTTTAACTTTCGGTTAGTCCGTGAAATCCGCCTGAGGACATCAACCGCTGGAGGGTTGATAGATGGGAGAAGCTAACAGGTTTAGCAGGTACGCGTACACGGTTATAGTCCTGTTCCTGATATGGATACTCCTGACGGCAAGCCTCGATAGACAGGAGCTCATCTTTGGATTTCTGCTGTCCCTCTTCGTGGCTTCCTTCACCTACCCGATGTTCACGAGCCGCGGGCTCGGCAACCTCCACCCCCGCAGGGTGGCCTACGCGATGGCCTACGTCCCCTACTTCCTGTGGGCGATGATAATGGCCAACCTCGACGTCGCCTACAGGGTTCTCCACCCCAAGAGGCCAATAAGGCCGGGCATCGTGCACTGCAAGACCGTCCTCAAGAGCAACACCGGCAAGCTGAGCCTCGCCAACTCCATCACCTTGACGCCGGGCACTATAACCCTCGACGTTGACGGCGAAGACTACTTCATCCACTGGATATGGGTTCCGGATGAAGTCCTCGGGGCCAAAACCGAGGGGGAGCACGTTGAGAACGCGTCAAGGAACATAACCCGGCCCTTTGAAAAATTCCTGAAGGTGATCTTCGGATGATAGGAATCAACGTTTACCTCGCCCTGATAGCGATAGCGACCCTGCTGGCCATGTACCGCTTCCTCGTGGGGCCAACTACGCCTGACAGGCTCGTGGCGGTTGATATAATGACCACGATAACCACCGGATTGATGGTTCTCTTCGCCCTCTACTACGGCAGGATGATATACATCAGCGTCGCCCTCGTCTACGCGGTGCTGGCCTTTGGAGGGGTTATAGCGTTCGCAAGGTACCTGGAGGGAGGCCTATGAACGTCCTTTCCGCCACAGGTGAGGCTCTCGTTCTCATAGGAACCTTCTTCTACTTCCTCTCAGCACTCGGCCTGATCAGGATGCCCGACGTTTACAACAGGATGCAGACGTCAACCAAGAGCGCGACCCTCGGGAGCCTGGGCGTCATCATAGGAACCGGCCTGTGGGCCGTGGGAATGGGGCACTCCGTGGCGTGGATCGTCCAGACAGTCGTGGTCGCAACCTTCATACTCCTGACCAACCCGATAAGCGCACACGCACTGATAAGGGGGGCCTACAGGAGCGGGATACCCCTCTGGAACGGCAGCGTCGTTGACAAATACGGCGAACACCTCAAAGCGAAAGCCGAAGCCGCTGAAAATGAAAAAAACGAGGGTGATGGGGAATGAACTGCATACCGTGCGCTGAGTACATCATCGTTGCCCTGATGATAGGTTCGGCGATCCTCGCGGTGGAGTGGCGCGACCTGCTCGCGGCGGCGGTAGGCATGGCCGCGGTCAGCCTCTTCGCCTCCATACTGTTCTTCCTCCTGCAGGCGCCGGACGTTGCGATGACCGAGGCGGCCATAGGCGCTGCCCTTAGCGGTGCCGTTGTAATCTTCGCCATCAAGAGGACCCAGCGCTTTGAAACAGAGGAGGAAGAAAGGCCGGGGTGGTGGATAAGATGGTGAGCGTGCTCAAGCGTTCCCTCGCGATAATAACTCTCCTCATAATAGGCTACTGGCTCGCCCAGGGACTCGCCGGAGTTCCCTTCGGCCAGGACAGGATGCTCGTCGGCAAATACTACCTTGAGAACGTCAAGGCCCAGACAGGCGCGGTAAACGCGGTGACCGCGATAGTCGTCAACTACCGTGGCTTCGATACCCTCGGTGAGGTAACGGTCCTCTTCATAGCCTCGACCGGCGTGGGGGCACTGCTCTGGAGAAGGAAGAAGAGGAGAACCGCAAAAACCGAAGGCTCGGTTGTCCTGAGGACGGGCTCCGAGCTGCTCTTCCCGTTCATCCTGATGTTCGGCACCTACATATTCATCCACGGGCACCTCACCCCCGGCGGTGGCTTTCCGGGAGGGGCGACCATAGCGACCGCCTTCCTGATACTCTACATGGCCTTCGTGGACTACGAGATCCCCCACAGGCTCTTTGAGCCCCTCGAAGGACTGGCCGGTATGGGCTATGTGCTCGTGGGACTTATAGGCCTCGCGATCGGCAGCTACTTCCTCTTTGACTGGATCTGGCAGACCTGGCACTGGGGGGCCGCCAACTTGGGCAGGCTCTTCAGCGGCGGCTTCATCCCCATCATCTACACGCTCATAGGCCTCAAAGTCGGCACCGAGCTCAGCGGGATCGTGGACAGCATGCTCACAGAGGAGGTGAGAGAATGAGCGTGCCCCATATAGGTCTCTACTACTTCGGCGCGCTTTCGCTCGTGCTCGTCGGGATCTACGGCGTCCTCGTCAAGAAGAACCTGCTGAAGATCCTCATATCACTCAGCATAGTCGAGACGGGGGTGAACCTCCTCCTCATAAGCGTCGGCTACATCACCGGGAGGAGCGCGCCAATACTCAGCGAGGGGATCGGTCCGAAGCAGGCGGTGGATCCCATACCCCAGGCGCTCGTCCTCACGGCCATAGTCATAGGCGTGGCGACAACAGCTATGGCCCTCAGCGTTGCCATAACGCTGTACGAGAAGTACGGAACCCTTAACATCGAGGAGATAAGGAGGTTGAGGGGATGAACGGGCAGTACGCTTCCTTGCTCGTGGCGCTCCCCCTGATCAGCGCCTTCTTCGTTCCGCTCATCAAGGGGCTCGGCGGAAGGGCGATAAAGTACTACCTGACCCTGATAACCGCCCTCCAGGCCGGCGTCGCGGCATGGGTCTTCAAGACGGTTTACACCACTGGTAAGCCGATAATAGTCATGGCCGGCGGCTGGAGGCCTCCGGTAGGCATAGACCTCTACATCGGCCACTTCGCGGCTCTCTTCGTCCTCATAGTGGCACTGGTGAGCTTTTTCATGGCAATCTTCAGCTTCGACTCGGTCTCCACGGAACCGACTGACAAGTACGCGATGCTCTTCCTCCTGCTGATGCTCGGTGCAACTGGCATGATAGCGACCGGCGACATATTCAACCTCTTCGTCTTCATGGAGATAACCTCAATAACCGCCTACGCCCTCACGGCCTACAACAAGACAGGGGAGGCGGCAGAGGCCGCGATGAAGTACATAGTTCTGGGCGGCATAGGGTCGAGCTTCTTCCTCATAGGCATAACCCTCATCTACGGGAGCACGGGAACCCTCAACATGGCCCAGCTCGCCCAGCTCGCAGGCTCGATAAACCCGACCGTGATCAAGGTCGGCCTGTCCCTCCTCGTCTTCGGCCTCGCCGTTGAGGCTGAGCTCTTCCCCCTCAACGCCTGGGCCCCGGACGCGTATCAAGCGGCGCCTCACCCGGTAACTGCAATGTTCTCGGCCTTCGTGGTTAAGGCCGGCCTCTACGCCCTCGCAAGGCTGGTCTACCTCTTCAGCCACGCCGCGGGCTGGGACTTCATCCTAAAGCTGCTCGTCATCATGGCCACCCTGACCGTCTTCGCCGCCGAGTTCTCGGCACTCCGGCAGAGGGACGTGAAGAGAATGATAGCCTACTCCTCCATAAGCCAGGTCGGCCTGATAGCGCTCGCCCTCTCGGTCGGGAGCCAGCTCGGCGTCCAGGCGGGCGTCTTCCACATGATAAACCACGCGGTCGTCAAGACGCTCCTCTTCCTCACCGTCGGCTACGTTGGGGTAAAGGTCGGCGGGACGGGCATCGAGAACTTCTCGGGGCTCGGCAGGAAGATGCCGCTGACGGCCTTCGCCCTGACAGTCGGTGCGCTCGCGGCCGTTGGAATCCCGCTCTTCAACATATTCTGGAGCAAGGTCTGGATAATCATAGCCTCCATAGAGCAGGGGTACGCGTGGGAGGCCGGCGTCGTCCTGGCAGCCAGCGTCGTGGAGGCCGTTTATTACCTCCGCCTGATCCACACGATGTGGTTCGGCGGGTGGGACGGCATGAGGATAAGGGAGAGCCTCCCGCTCGGGACGATAGCCCTCTTCCTCGTGCTCCTGATCCTCGCAATAGGGGTCTATCCCAACCCCTTCTGGACGCTCGCAAAGAGCGCCGGCACTGACATCTTCAACGTCTCAAGGTACATCGCCAACGTGCCTCTGATGGGGGTGGGACCATGACGCTCGTACCCGAGGCCTACGTTGTACCGCTCACCCTCTTCAGCCCCCTCGTCTTCGGGGTCTTGGCCTGGCTCTTTGACAGGGACTGGGTCAGGGAGACGCTCGGCGTGATCGGAGCAGCCGTTCCGCTTACCGTGCTTTCGCTCGCCTACGAGAAGGCATCGAGCGGGACGATAAGCTACACAATTGACACGGGGGTCTTCAAGCTCCACTTCGTGCTCAACAGCCTCTCCTGGTACTTCGCCTTCATAGGGGCTCTCGTCGGCATCGCGATGGCCTTCGGGCTCTCATCAACTTCGAGGAGGGGCTACGACTGGCTCTTCAGCCTCATGAGCTTCACGGGTGTGATGGGCGTCTTCCTCGCGAGGGACTTCGTCTCGCTCTTCCTGTTCTGGGAGCTAATGACCTTCGGGAGCTTCATGATGGTTCTCAGGAGAAACAGGCACGAGTCCCTGAAGTACTTCGTCCTGAGCGTTATCGGCGCCTATTCGATGCTCCTCGCCATTGGAATGGTCTACGCAAAGACGGGAACGCTCGACTACGCGATGGCCTCTCAGACGCTGCTCCTCCTCACAAAGATGGGTGGGGTGAGCAAGGCCTACGTTGACACCATCTTTGCCCTCTTCCTCCTCGCCTTCGGCGTCAAGGCGGGGGTTGTGCCGCTGCACGTCTGGGCACCCGGGGCTTACGGCGAGAACGACCAGAGCTACACCTCGTTTTTCAGCGGCGTCTTGAGCAAGGCCGGTGTCTACGGCTTCATAATAACCCTGTTCGTCATGCCGAGCCTCTACGGCATCTACTTCGCCATGGGGACCTTCCACGGCCACCTAACCGGAACATACCTCATCGCCTGGGCCGGTGCGGTAACCGTGGTAGTGGCCAGCTTTTTGGCGGTTCTCCAGGAGGACATCAGGAAGCTGCTCGCCTACTCCTCCGTGGGGCAGGTGGGCTACATCATACTCGCCCTCGGTGTCTTCAACGGCGTTGCAGTTGGAGGGGCTATGTTCCACGTTCTCAGCCACGCGATGTTCAAGGGGCTCTTCTGGCTCATCTCGGCCGCCTTAATCCTTAGGACCGGAAAAACAAGGTTCGAGGACTTTGGAGGGCTTGCAGAGAAGATGCCCGTGACCTTTGCAATGGCCCTCATAGCCGTCCTGAGCCTCGCCGGGATACCCCCCATGGCCGGCTTCGCGAGTAAGTGGCTCATCTACGAGGGCGCCATACAGGCACACATGCCCCTCGTCGCCGGGACGATATTCCTCGGAAGCGCCCTGGCCTTCGCCTACGTCGTCAGGTTCCTCTACGCGGTGTGGTTCGGCCAGAGGCCGAGCGACCTTGATGACGTCAGGGAGGCGCCGCTGCCGCTCCTCGTGGGAATGACGGTACTGGCCATACCGAACATCGTCTTTGGCATAGCTCCGGGGCTCGCGGTCAGGCTCATCAACAGGTTCTTCAACACGAACATCACAGTGAACAGCTACTACTCCATAAGCACCCCGACGGGAACCTACAACGCCCTCTCCGTCACGCTGGTCCTCATAGTAGGACTCGCCATAGCCGGCCTGGTGTACATCTACGGCGCGAACGCGAGGAAGATAAAGGTAACCAACACCTACCAGTCGGGCAACCCTGTAACCGAGGAATACAACCTCGTTATAAGGAGGAACTTCTACAGGCCGCTCGCGGAGGCCCTCGACTTCTGGCTCAAGTACAGCTGGGACCGCTTCTACGAAAGGCTGGCAAACCTCAGTGAAGACTTCGCGGACTGGCTCAGGGAGGGCTTCTACAACGGGAACGTCCAGAGCTACTCCTGGTACTTGGCGATAATACTGCTGATCTTAGCCATATGGGGGGTGCTGTGAATGTTCGACTGGAGATTAATCCTCGACGCGATAGGCATCCTGATCTACGCCCTTATAGTGGGCTTCATCTTCATGGGCATAGAGAGGAAGGCAATGGCGAGGATACAGCGGAGGATAGGGCCCCCGATCTACCAGCCCATCATAGACACCTTAAAGCTCCTCGGCAAAAAGGAGAGCGTCAGCCACGGCTTCGTATACAACTTCGGGCCCGTGTTTGCCCTCGGGGTGAGCATAACGGCGCTCCTCTTCATCCCAATAGCGAACTTCCAGCTCTTCAGCAGCAACGCGGACTTAATCGTCGTCGCCTACCTCCTTGAGGTGCCTATGCTCGGGATAATGCTCGGTGCGATGAGCTCGGGCAACCCTTACTCGGCGTTGGGTGTCCAGCGTGGCCTGCTCACGATGGTCGCCATGCAGCTGCCCTACGGCCTGGCCATAATAGCGCTCGTCCAGCACTGGGGGACCTTCAAGCTTAGCCAGCTGGTAGCTCTCCAGCAGCTTCAGGGGTGGAGCATAACCGTTCCGGCACTTGCCTTGGCCTTCATAGTCTTCGACATAGTCTTCCAGGCCCTCCTCGGCCTTGAGCCCTTCGACATCATAACAGCTCCGGCGGAAATCTCCATGGGTCCGATGGTCGAGTACGGCGGCAAGCACGCGGCACTGCTCTTCACCCAGCACGCGGTCCAGCTCTTCGCGGAGACGGCATTCTTCGCGGTGCTATTCTTCGGCGGCGCGAGCAACCTCCTCGACCTGTTCCTGAAGCAGCTGTTGGTGCTCTTCATAGCGATATTCGTGGCCAGCATCTACCCGCGCTTCACCATAGACCAGGCGGCGAAGTTCTTCTGGAAGTGGCCGACGATAATAGGAATAATAGCCGTGCTCCTGACGGTGTGAGGTGGTGTGAATGGATGAGAGAAAAGATTTTGGTGAGAACGACGGCGTCATACACTACGAACTCCAGGAGTTCAAGCTCTTCGAGCCCCTCTTTAAGTGGGCCAGGAAGAAGAGCCTCTGGATAGTGGCCTTCTGTACTGGCTGCGGTGGAATAGAAATGCCGCCGCTCGCCACTGCCAGATACGACTTCGAGCGCTTCGGAATAATGCCCAACCCCGCCCCGAGGATGGCCGATCTGTTCCTCATCACGGGCTACGTGACGCCGAAGACCCTTAAGAGGATAATCATAACCTATGAGATGATGCAGGATCCCAAGTACCTTCTGGCCCACGGCTCCTGCCCAATAAATGGAGGAGTCTACTGGGACTCCTACAACGTGGTCAAGCAGCTCGACAAATACATCCCAATTGATGTAGCCATAGCCGGCTGCATGCCCAGACCCGAAGCCGTCATGGACGGCATAATGGAGATAATGCGCAAGATAGAGACCGGTGAAGCCGACGGCTGGAAGCGCTACCGGGAGAACTACGAGTACTACCGGAGGAACCAGGATAAGCTGTTCGGCGAAGGCTGGCGCGAGAAAGAAGCTAAGAGGTGGCTCGCATGGATATGAACGAGAATAAGACAAATGAAAAAGTCGAGGAGACCAGGCTTCCGGACACGAAGGAGGGGAAGCTCGTCAAAGCCCTCATCGGGAAGGCACCGTACGCAGAAGGCAGCGTCAGGCGCGAAAGGCGCGTTGAGTTCCACGTTCCGGCGGAGAGGATACACGACTTCCTTGAGCTCGCGAGCGAAACCTTTGAGATGCTCATGCAGATAAGCGTCGTTGACTGGCTCAAGGAAGGTGAATTCGAGGTCGTCTACCAGCTCTGGAGCGTGAGCGAGGGGGTTCATGCATTCGTGCGGACGAGGATTCCCAGAGAGGATGCAAAGCTGCCAACGGTAATGGACATCTGGCCGGTCGCGGAGACCTACGAGAGGGAAGCCCACGAGTTCTTCGGAATAATCTTCAAGGGCAACCCGAGGTTGGGGCCCTTCCTCCTTGAGCCGAGGGAGTACGAGAAGCACCCGCTCAGAAAGGACTTCAACATGCTCTCCTACGTGAAGGCGATCTACGGAGACGACTTCGACAGGTATGACGAGAGCAAGACGAACTACGTGATATGAGGTGATGATCATGACTAACCCGGAGGTTCCCAAGGAGTTGAGGGAGGAGGCGAAGGGGCACGACATGTACCTCCATCCCATAGCCAAGGACACATACGAGCTGTTCTTCGGGCCGCAGCACATGGCAACCGAGAACTTCAGCATAATCCTGAAGATGGACGGCAACAGGGTTGAGAAGGCCATAGTCAACCCCGGCTTCCTCCACAGGGGCTTTGAGAAGCTGGCGGAGCAGAGGCCCTACTTCACCAACATAGCTTTACTCCTCAGGATTTGCGTCCCCGAGAGCGACGTTCCCGAGAACATCTACTCCATGGCCGTCGATGAAATAGTCGGCTGGGAGGTGCCGGAGAGGGCGGTGTGGATAAGGACGACGGTACTTGAGATGGCGAGGCTCAGTGCGTGGATGTTCTGGATAATGGGCTTTGGAAACGAGATAGGTCTCTACACCGCTGGTCAGTGGGCAGCAGCTTACCGTGAGAGGTTCATGCGCCTCTTCGAGGAGCTAACAGGGGGAAGGGTGTACCACATCTACACCGTTCCCGGCGGCGTCAGAAGGGACATACCAGGCGACCGCTGGCTGAGACAGCTCAGGGACACGGTGGAGTACATCAAGTCCAAGATGAAGGACTTCGACGAGATACTCTTCGACAACTACATCACCTTCGAGAGGACCGAGGGGGTTGGAGTTATGGACAGGCGCTTCGCCCTCAAGCACGCCGTAACCGGCCCGAACCTCCGCGCCACTGGAGTTCCCTACGACGTCAGAAAGGACGACCCCTATTACCTCTACCCTGAGCTCGACTTCGAAGTTCCGGTTCTCAAGGAGGGCGACAGCCTCGCGCGCGTTCTGGTCAGGAGGTACGAGATGGAGCAGGATCTCTACATCCTTGAGCAGCTCCTTGACATGGGGCCGCCGAGCGGGCCCTACATGGTTCAGGACGCCCGCTTGAAAGCCCTCCCGAGGTTCAAGCCGCCGAAGGGGGACGCCTACGCCCACGTCGAGTCAACAAAGGGCGACTTTGGAGCGTATGTGGTGAGCAACGGAACCCACAAGCCCTACCGCGTCCACGTTCGCGGCCCGAGCCAGAGCCACGGCGTTACGGTACTTGAGGAGCTCCTCAAGGGCGCCCGTCTGGCAGACGTGCCGGTCATATTGAAGACCCTTGACAACTGCCCGCCGGACATAGACAGGTGATGGGTATGGCAAGAGTCGTTGGTGAGGATAAGGTCAAGCTCAGGAAGTCCTTCGTGAAGCCCTGGATGGGCATCAAGTACCTCTTCAAGAAGCCGGTCACGATAAAGATACCCTACGAGAAGATGGAGCCAGCGCCAAAGTACAGGGGCTTCCACACCCTCGACTGGAAGAAGTGCGTTGGCTGCAACTTCTGCGGGCAGATATGCCCGGCGAGGGCTATAGAGATGACGTGGATAGAGGTTGACGGCAAGCTGGAGAAGAGGCCCCATCCAAAGGTCGATTACGGCAGGTGTACATTCTGCCAGTTCTGCGTTGACGTCTGCCCGACCGGAGCGCTTGGATTTAGCGAGAGCTACATCCTGACCACCGGCGGCCTTGACGAGGAGCTTGAGCTCTACAACTGGGTTCCGATAAACCCGAAGAAGGTTCGGGAGCTCAACGAGCGCTTTGGTGACTACCGCTTCCCGGTCGAGAGGATAGAGAAGAAGCCCGACGGAACCTACATCTACCACCTCCGGGACGGCTCAAAGGTGGAGTTCAAGATAGTGGGCTACGGCCTCAGGCCGCCCAAGAAGCCCCAGCCGAAGCCTGCCGCCAAACCAGCCGAAAAGAAGGAGGCCAAGGCAGAGAAGCCAGCCGAAAAGCCAGCAGGGAAGAAGGAAGAACCCAAAGCCGAGGAAAAGAAAGAGTGAGCCTTCCTTACATATTTCTCCCTTTACGCCTTCCTCTCTTCCTCGATAAATTTTTAAGGGGGCATTTAATAATATGACGGGTGGTAATTCATCGCGGACATCAGCCGGGAAAAGAGGTTCGGCTTCTGGGGGTCAGTGTTTCTTGCTTTTGGACCGACAACATTTCTGATTTTCTACGCCTTACTTATGATGCCCGGCGATATGATAGATAGTATTCCCTCCACACTGGGTGTGCCGTGGCTTACAACTGCAGGGCTTTTGAACCTGATAGGAATTGCCCTGATCTTGGTGGCTCTTTATAGGATCGGGGAAAAGCTCGGCAATAAGAAACCGTTCAACTACTACCTGTACAACGTAATAGCATCATGGATTGGAAACTGGATCGGGGGCTCTATCGTCGCCATCATAATCTTCTCGGCGTTTTCCAGCGAAGACGCTTCACTGGGCACGATAATAATGATATTTGCCCTGGCGTTTATTGCGGTCTTTGCAGTTGGCAGGTACTTCACGATGCGGACTTGGGAGGAGATGCGTAAAACAACAGGCGTCGGCGAGTTTGGATGGGTGGCGGAAGTAGTTAAATGGGGAACCTTAACGGTGATTGCCCTGACAGCGTGCATGGAGTGGGTTTCCATACTGTACACGGTGGGTGTTTATTTAGTGCTTGTTACCATTGAAGTCACCCTCCAAGCACTCGCCTTCCTTAGAATCCCGGAGAGGGGAGCAGAAAAGCAAGAAGAAAACCCAGCGTTAGAGCAGCCGGTGGTTTTCTGAGCATCAGCCGAGGACAACCTGAAGGACCGCTTCCCCACCGGGTTCGAGCTCGTCGATGCTCCAGACGACCTTTGAGCCCTCTATCCTCGCGGTCCCCCTCGTGGCCCTCACCTCAACCGCGTTCATTCCGCCCTCCCACCGGAAGCCCTTCAGCGCCCTCATCCTCGGGGCTTTAACCCTGACGAAGTAGTACCTGTCGAGCCTCTCCTCGATGACGTGCGGCCGCATGGTCGAGAGGTAAGTGGCGCCAGAGAAAACGGCGAGGGAGAGCAGGAGGGATGCGACCCATGGCAGCTCTCCTTTAGGAACCGAGTTCCTCGCCGATCCGGGAGCAGCGGGGGGGATCTGAGAGCTTGAAATGTTCTCGGGGCTGCTCTGACTGGAGGACCCGTTCTCTGGAGAGGAAGTTTCTGCCGGTGGGAGGGATATCGTTTCCGTGTCCCCTATGTAGCCGCTGGCGCTCGCCGTTATCATGACCGTCCCGCTCAGCCCCTTCAGCGGCACCCGAACCGTTCCGTCCTCGCCCGTCACGAAGGTCTTCTCACCACCGGACGTTACCACCGACACCGTGGCGTTCCCGACCGGGTTGCCGGATGAGTCCCGAACCCTTACGAGCAGGACGTCCCTCCTGAGTTCGGGTATCGCGAAGAGCTTGCCGACCGGGACGAAGACCGTTATCCTGCCCTCCGGGGTGTAGACGGTGACCCTGTACATCCCGGGCTTTGAAGCGTAGAACTTTGCATAACCCTTTGAATTGGTCGTCCTGTTCTGGCCGTTGAACTCCACGGCGACGCCTTTCGAGGGCTTCCCATCGGAGAGAACCCTGACCCACACCACACCGTTCTCAAAGCCCGAGCTGACGCTGTAGTGCTTGGGCACCCGAAGGGTGTATTCCCTCCTAACGCCGTCGACCGTGATCCCAACCGAGTACCATCCCGGGGCGCGGGGGGTGTAGAAGGCCTCGCCGCGCGAATCAGTGTGGAGCAGAGTACCGTTTACGTCAACCAGGGCACCCCTCACGGGGCTTCCGTTCTTGAGGAGAACCCGGATCTCTATCCTGCCGTTTGTGTAGAAAACGTAGCCCCAGAACTCCCTGGGGGCCACGGTGAAGCTCAGCTCCCTCTCCTCCTGAAGCCCCGAAACGTCCGCTTTGACGACCACCCTATAGCGGCCGGGCCTGGGTCTTGAGACGATCAGAGTCCTCTCCCACCTTTTCCCAGGTCCAACGCTCAGGCCCCCAGCGTACTCCTGAACCAACGTCCCGTTCTCATCGTACACGTAGACCTCAATGCCCCCCTGAATCGGGTCGTTGGAATAGGAGGCAACCTCCACCCTTATCGGTTCGTCCAACCCGTAGGTTACGTTCAAGGCGCTAACGTTCAGCGAGTACTGGACGATGCGCCTCACAGATATTGTTACGTTCCTCTCGGAGGTGAAGTTGGGGCCCCGGACGATCAGAAGGGCGGTGTAGTTGCCCGAGCCTATGAAGGGCACCCTTAGGTTGAGGTCAACGACCCTGCTCTCGCTCGCGGCCACCGTAACGGTCTTCTCCACCCTGTACTCGGACCCGTTGACCCCCCAGAGGAGCTCAATGCTCACGTTCTGAACGCTCTCGTTGCCCGGGTTGATGATCCTTATCGGTATGGTCACGACGCTCCCGGGGGGGACGGAGAAGTAGTCGCTCGTTGGAACCACCGTCAATCCGCTGACTGAAAGGGCAGATGGGAGCATCAGAAGGATCAAGAGGACGGCCACGGAAACCCTTCTCATCCCCTCAACACCTCCTCCAACTCTCTCTGGACGCCGATAATCGTCTCCAAACTTACCCCCGGATCAGCCCTCCCTATGGGGTAGGTCTTTCCGCCCCCGGCTCTCTCCTTTATCCCTTCGCCCATGAAGAACCGCCAGCCATAGCCCACGAACTTCACCGCCACGACTGGAACGCAGCCAAACCTCGCCGAGAATGAGAGCAGCTTTTCAAGGTCCTCTGCTTTCAGGTAGAGCTTCCTCCCCCGCGTGCTCTTGACCTCGATGCACAGGTAGAGCTTCCCGTTACCGGCGACCACGTCCACCTTCTTGCTCCCGGCCGACCTGACCACTGCGAAGCCCCTCGCTTCGAGTTCGTGTATTAGCTCTCTCTCCGCGCTGGCTCCCCTTCTGTACCTCATACCAACCCCCCAGTAGTACTCCCGAGGATATTTAAGCTTGGTGCCGGGTTACTTTTATAAGCGCCCCCAACGAGATGGGGGGTGGTGATGCTCATGCCGGTTTACGAACTCGGCGGGAAGAAGCCCAAAATCCACGAGACGGCTTTTGTTGATGAAACTGCATCCGTCATAGGCGACGTCGTCCTCGAAGAGAAGAGCAGCGTCTGGCCCTCGGCGGTTCTAAGGGGGGACATAGAGAGGATCCACATCGGCTGCTGCTCAAACGTCCAGGACAACGTGAGCATACACACCTCCCACGGGCTCCCGACAAAGGTTGGCAGGTACGTCACAATAGGCCACAACGCGGTCGTCCACGGGGCAATAATCAGCGACTACACGATAATTGGTATGGGGGCGATAGTACTCGACGGGGCCAAGGTCGGGAAGCACGTTATAGTGGGCGCGGGCGCCCTCATTCCACCCGGGAAGGAAGTGCCTGACTACAGCCTCGTCATAGGCATCCCGGGAAAGGTCGTCAGAAAGCTCAGCGACGAGGAGATAGAGTGGACGAAGAAGAACGCTGAGATCTACATGGAGCTCGCCGAGGAGCACCTCAAATCGAGGAAGAGAATCGAGTGAGGAAGATGATCTACAGACTGCTCTCCCACGTTCCCCACATCCTTTTCAAGCCCCTCTACGACGTCTATGAGGGCTACCTCTTTGAGAAGGTCAGAAAGGGGAGCATCCCGCGGCACGTCGCAATAATAATGGACGGGAACAGGAGATGGGCGAAAAAACTGGAAAAGCCGCCCTGGTACGGCCACCTCTTCGGCTCCAACAAGCTGGAGGAGATAATGGAGTGGTGCAGAGAACTGGGCATAAGAACCCTGACGGCCTACGCTTTCTCAACCGAGAACTTCAAGCGCCCGCCGGAGGAAGTGAACGCCCTCATGAACCTCTTCGAGCAGAAGTTCAGGGAGCTGGTTAACGACGAGAGGGTCCACAGGTACGGCGTCAGGGTCAACGTGATAGGCAGAAAAGACCTCCTGCCTGAGAACGTTAGAAAGGCGGCCGAGGAGGCGGAAAAGGCCACGAGGAAGTACAACAACTACACCCTCAACTTAGCCCTCGCGTACGGCGGCAGGAGCGAGATAACGGACGCGGTAAGGGAGATCGTCCAGGATGCGCTGGAAGGGAAGGTAAGGCCCGATGAGATAGACGAAGACCTGATAAAGCACTATCTATATCATCCGGACATGCCCGATCCAGACATCGTGATAAGGACCGGCGGGGAGGTCAGGATAAGCAACTTCCTCCTCTACCAGATAGCCTACAGCGAGCTCTTCTTCGTGGACGTCTACTTCCCGGAGTTCAGGAAGATAGACTTCCTCAGGATAATAAGGGAGTACCAGAAGAGGCAGAGGCGCTTTGGAAGGTAGTCACTTCTCCACCCCCTTCCTCACCTTCACCGCGAGTCCGCTCTGGAAGACCTTCAGTTCTTCACCGTTTAGCAGGGTCTGGCCCGTCGCCAAAAGCTCGTCCCTCTCGTTGACGATCAGGACTTCATCGTAGGGCCTTATCCCGGGGTCAGCATCGAGCACGAACTTCGCGAAGACGTTCTTTCCGCGCCTCGCGAAGGGCTCCGCATCCTCGTTGACGACAACGCGCATCCTCGGGAAGGGGAGGATCCGGTGGAGCCTCTTAGCACCCTCTATCCCGAGCGTTAGAAGGCCGTCCTCGGCTCTGAAAGTCGCGAGGCGCTTGTCCCGCACCTTCACCTGCCTCGGCATGCCAGTCTTCCTCGACAGCTCGACGAAGGCATCCCTAAAGGCCTCCCCGGCACCTTCGCCGAACTGGTACTCAGCCACGGCCATTATATAGCTCCTCGCCTCCTCCTTCCTGGGCTTCCCTATCCTGAAGTCCTCCTCCCCCTCGCTCTGGGCGAATGGATAGCTCAAGCTTAGGTACTTCGGAACCTCCCCGAATATCGGATGGTTTATCGTTTCGGGGAACTTGGCTTTAACCCGCTCGGCCCTCTCCTTAGCTCTCACGGCCGTCGGCCACCTCAGAGACTCCTCGCTCACCTTCAGGAAAGCCGAGGCCTTTGTAATGGGCTCGTTCTTTTCGAGGTATTTCCCGTGCTCCAAAAGGTGCTTGTAGGCGGCGAACAGTTTTGGATGGGAGCGCGCACGCTCATCAACGAGCTCCCAGAGCGTCCCCTCCCTCACAGCCTGCTTCACGCGGTTGATTTCTTCCCTTATGACCCAGAGGTTGTGAATCGCTAAAAGCCTCGTTCTCTCCTCCTTCGGCATCTCGCGGAGCTCCTGTGGAGTGTAGCGGCTGCAAACGGGGCAGGAGCAGGGGAAGTACTCAAGCTCGTCAAGCCTTTTCGTTCCCTCCGGGGTCAGATAGCGGTCGTCCTTTGCGTAGAGGGCGTAGCTGGCAGAGTCGAAGAGGTCAACGCCCATAGCGACAGCCAAGGCGAAGACCATCGGGTGCCCAGCCCCGAAGAGGTGGACCGGTCTGTCAGGCCTCAGGCCCAGCTTTGAGGCGATGACCACATCCACAAGCTCGCGGTAGCGGTAGGCCTCCATCAGAGGAACAACAGCCCCGATGGGGTGGATCTCGAAGTCCATCTCGCTCAGCTTCCTCGCCGCGTAGGTTCTCAGGTCAGGGTAGATGGATCCCTGGACGGCTGCGTTCATCGCTATCTCCTTTATGCCCTCCGCCTCCCGGGCCCTCCTTAAGGTTACCCTGAGGTCTTCCTCGACCTTCTCCCGCGGAGCGTCCGGTGGCGTCGGTACGTCCAAAAAAGTGCCTATATCAACCCCGATGTCGTGCTGGAACTGGACTATCTCGCGGTTCGTCACTTCGACGCCGCCGTAGCGCATGAGCTGGAAACTGCCGGAGTCCACCTCGATGATTCCGTCGTAGTCGAGGAGCCCGTGTATCCCCTCGCTGAGGGCCCTCTCCCTGAGCTCGGGGGTCTTGTAGATGATGTAGGAGTTCGTGATTATGATCCCGAAGCCCATCTCCTTGAGCTCCTTTGGCGTTACGATGAGCTGCTTTGGGTTTACGACCGGCATTATGGCAGGCGTCTCCACGGTTTTTCCGTTCACGGTCAGCCTTCCAATCCTCCCGGCCGCATCGCGCGCCTTGACCTCAAACCTGAACTCGACCATACTTTCACCCCAGTGGAGTAGGTCGGGCCTTTTAAAAGCCTGCGGCGGAGAAGAGGCGGACGATGATGTAGGCTATCAGGCCAGCCGACAGGGGCGCCCGGACCCAGCTCTTGACTATACCGGCCACGACCTCCTTGTTGACCTTCTCACCCTTGTAGAGGGCCAGTCCGCTTATGGCCCCGACTATGGCCTGACCCGAGCTCACGGGGAGGGCAAAGAGGTTCGCCAAGGTGACTGAGAGGGCCGCCCCGAACTCGCTTGCAAAGGCGGATGTCGGGCCGAGGGGGGCTATGCCCTTCCCGACAGTCATTATAACCTCCCTGCTGAAGGTCAGGGCGCCGATGGCTAAGGAAGCGGCGAGGAAGAGCCTGACATCGGCCCCGTGGGACTCGGAGAGCCCGATGACGTTGGCCAGCTCGTTCGTGCCGAGGTTGAAGGCCGCGTAAGCCGAGGCCAGGAAGACCAGCCACTTCTGGGTGAGTTCAAGGTTCCTGAGGCACTTTATCCTCCTCAGCAACGGCTTGTAGAGAGCGTAGGTTCCTATGGCCAAGAGCCCGGCAAGGACGGGGGAGATGAACCAGGCGAGCACGATCTTGGCAACGGTTAGCCAGTCCACGCTGAGGCCCACGGCGAGGGAGGCCCCGACGAGGGCACCTATGATGGACTGCGTCGTTGAGATGGGATTCCCCCAGAGGCTGGCGATTGTCACAGCTAAAGCGGCGCTCAGAAGAACCAGCACCACCTCCCCCCAGCTCAAACCGGAGGCGAGCCCGCTGACGGTTCCTGAGACGGCGGAACCCCCGAGTAGGGCACCTAAGGAGGTGAAGACCGCTATTATGAGCACTGCCCTCCTGAAGCCTATCATCCCAACCCCGACGGCGGTCCCGACTGCCTTGGCGCTGTCGTTCGCGCCTATCGCCCACGCCATGAAGAAGGCCGCCGCGAGGATGGTCAGCATCTCCACCACCTATAGTCTATATAGTCTATGTAGCACTTGAATGTACATTTAAAAAGGTTGCGGTAGAATTTTAAAGTCTCAGGGGCACTTTAGACGGCGGGGATGGTGCGTCTGAGGGGCATCACCAAAGAACTTTCAAACTCAAAGTTCGTCAAGTACTCGAAAGTCAGCTGCGGCTTCCTCTCGGAATGCGTCTCCAAACTTGAGAAGGTCACCGGGGGAGCAAAGCGCCTCCAGGATCCAGACGAGTACATGCTCATCGCCGGGGCGGAAGACATTTACCGGACGAACCGCTTCATGACGGTCTTAGAGCTCACCGACGGCATGAGCAGGGTTTTCTACCTGATCCCCGGGGACTTCCAGGTTCCGGGGGAGTTCAGGGAGGAGTTCGAGCTCTACTTCAGGGTGAGGAGAGAGGGGGCGTTGGGCGTGCTCCTGAGAACCATCCTGACGAGGAACATCCGGGGTCGGAGGTTCAGACACCGCTCCGCCCTGAGCTTTTTGGTGGGCTTTGGCGTTAGCTTTGCGACCTCTTCCCTCGTGGAGGGTTTGGGGCTCTGGATCCAGTCGATGGTGGCGGTGATCCTGACGGTTCTGATCTACGTCATCTTGGACTACCCCTTCTCACTCCTCTACCTCAGGGGAGTGGAGCTGACCCAGAAGCCTAAGAGAAAAGCGGTGATCATGGTCATCAAACAGAAAGGAAAGGGCGAGACCAGCTAACGTCCGAGCTCCCTGTGCGCCTTCGCGAGGTGCTTTGCCGCTATCGCGGCTAAGAGAGAGAGCTCCCCGGCGAGGACTGCTCCAGCGACTATCTCGGCGAACTTCTTGGCGTTGCTTCCCGGCGGGTCTCCCCCACCGGCCACGCCCATGATCGAGAGGGCTTCCCTCTGGGTTGGGACGCGGGTTCCCCCGCCAACCGTCCCTATCTCAAGGCTCGGCATGGTTATGCTCATGTAGAGGTCGCCCTCTGGGGTAACCTCGGCGAGGGTTATGCCGTGCGAGCCCTCGGTGATCTGTGCCTCGTCCTGACCGGTGGCGAGGAAAATGGCACCGACGATGTTCCCGAAGTGGGCGTTGAAGCCGTAGGAAGCGGCCTGTGCCGAGCCGACGAGGTTCTTCCTGTAGTTGACCTCCGCTATAAGCTCGGGCGTCGTCTTCAGCTTCTTCTCGACTATCTCCCGCGGAATCACGGCTTCAGCTATGACCGTCTTCCCCCTGCCCTCAATGAAGTTGAGGGCGTTGGGCTTCTTGTCAACGCAGAGGTTGCCCGAAAGGGCGAGGTACTTCACATCGGGAAAGCGCTCCTCTATGACCTTCATTATCTCCTCGCTTGAGATGGTTACCATGTTCATGCCCATGGCATCGCCGGTCTCGAATTCAAAGCGGAGGTAGAGGTTGTTGCCCACTATGAAGGGCTTAACACCGCGGAGCTTTCCGTGCCTTGTTACCTTGCTTACCGCCTTCTCCTGGAGGTAGTCGAGGTTGTTTTGAACCCACTCAGCTACTTCCCTCGCGCGCCTCGCGTCCGGGCACTTGAGGAGGGGCGCGCGGGCCATCTTGTCGTCTATCAGGGTCGTCCTGACGCCCCCGGCCGCGGTTAAGGCCGAACAGCCGCGGTTGACCGAGGCTACCAGCGCGCCTTCAGTTGTCGCGAGGGGTATGTAGAACTCTCCCTTGGCGTACTCGCCGTTGATCTTGAGGGGCCCGGCGACGCCCATCGGTATCTGGACGACGCCTATCATGTTCTCGATGTTCCTGCCTATCAGCCTCTCGGGGTCGATCGAGTAGTGGCCTATGTTGTCGAGCTTTACCCCGAGCTTCCTCTCAAGGGCTCTCCTCCTCACCTCCGTGGCCAGCCTCTTGTCGCCGTTGGTGTAGCTTTCAACCTGGTAGAGCTTTATCTCACCGCTTGCAACCTTTTCGACGAGCTCCTCAAACTCCATGGCCCACACCTCAGCCGAATATCCACTTCTCAAGGACTTCGCCAGCCTCGGAGAAGGAGAGCGCCGCCTCGCTCTTCGGCTTGTACGCCAAAACGGGCACCCCTATGTTTATGGACTCCGGCACGGCCTCGTCGTAGGGCACCCAGCTGAGAACCGGGACATCCATGTCCTCCTCTATGGCCTCGATTATCTTGTCCACGACGTCTGCGCTCTCCCTGACCTTGTTGAGGACGACTCCTATCTTCAAACCGTACTCCTCCCCAAGGGCCCTGAGCTTGTTGACCTCGTTCTCCACCATGGTCTCAAAGGAGTATATCGGGGAGCGCTCTATCTCCACGACGATTATCTGGTAGTCCGCCACCTCAAAAGTCGGGAGGGTATCGAAGGGAACCCCTGTAGGGGAATCAACGAACACCACACCGAACTTGTACTTAACCTCATCGACGAGATCCCTGAGCTTCTGAGGGGAGATCCCTATAACGTCGTGGAGGTTCGTGCTCCCCGGCATGACGTATACGCCCGTTTCCCTGTGCTTGTATATGGCCCACTCCGGGTTGAGGCTCGGGTCCCTCAGAATGGAGTGGACGGTGTACTTAACGTTGTCAAGCCCAAAATGGAATCCGAGGTTGGGCAGGTAAAGGTCCCCATCGACTGCGAGAACGCGGTACTCGTGCTGTGCAAGGTACGTGCTCAGGTTCGCAGTGGTGGTGGTCTTTCCGGCACCACCCCTTCCCGTCATTACTATTACTGCCATTCCTCTCCCTCCAAGCCTTACCATGTTACTTCAACCATTTTATTAATTTTTCCTGTGATACTGTCCGCTCAGGGAACACTCTGTCCGTTTAAATGGATGTGAAAAGTTTATATCCCCACCGGTGTAGGAGTCAGTGAAGGGGATGATACCATGACCGAGAAAATGCTGGCCATTATGAAGACCAAGCCGGCCTACGGCGCCGAGCTCGTTGAGGTTGACGTCCCAAAGCCCGGCCCAGGGGAGGTTCTCATCAAAGTCCTCGCAACGACGATATGCGGGACCGACCTGCACATCTACGAATGGAACGACTGGGCAAAGAGCAGGATCAAGCCGCCCCAGATAATGGGCCATGAGGTAGCCGGGGAAGTGGTCGAAGTCGGTCCGGGCGTCGAGGATCTGCACGTCGGGGACTACATAAGCGCGGAGACCCACATCGTCTGCGGCAAGTGCTACGCCTGCAGACACAACCGCTACCACGTCTGCCAGAACACGAAGATATTCGGGGTTGACATGGACGGCGTCTTCGCCCACTACGCCATCGTGCCGGCCAAGAACGCATGGAAGAACCCGAAGGGCATGCCGCCTGAATACGCGGCACTACAGGAGCCCTTAGGGAACGCGGTTGACACGGTCTTGGCGGGCCCGATAGCCGGAAGGAGCACGCTGATCACGGGGGCCGGACCCCTCGGGCTTCTCGGAATAGCCGTCGCCAAGGCCTCTGGGGCCTACCCGGTTATAGTCTCGGAACCGAGCGAGTTCAGGAGAAGCCTCGCGAAGAAGGTCGGCGCCGACTACGTTGTGAACCCATTCGAGGAGGACCCAGTCAAGTTCGTAATGGACGTAACGGACGGGGCAGGAGTGGAGGTTTTCCTTGAGTTCAGCGGCGCACCGAAGGCGCTCGAACAGGGCCTCAGGGCGGTGACGCCCGGGGGGAGGGTCTCGCTGCTCGGCCTCTACCCGAGGGAGGTGACCATAGACTTCAACAACCTCATAATCTTCAAGGCCCTTGAGATACACGGAATAACGGGCAGGCACCTGTGGGAGACCTGGTACACCGTCTCAAGCCTCATACAGAGCGGCAGGCTGAACCTTGAGCCCATAATCACCCACAGGTACAAGGGGTTTGAGAAGTTTGAGGAAGCCTTCGAGCTCATGCGCGCAGGTAAAACCGGAAAGGTCGTCTTCTTCCCGCATGGGCACTGAGCCTTTCCCTTTTTAACATATTGGAAGAGGAAAGCCAAAAGGGAAAAAGTCAGCCGTACATGACCTCGTGCATGGCTATGGCCTGCGCGAGCCTCTGCTCGGCGCCGAGAACCTTCTCGACTGCCTTCAGGAAGTCATCCTGGGTCACGTACTCCCGGCGGGCCCTGATCGCGAACATCCCAGCCTCCGTCGCTATCGCCTTCAGGTCGGCCCCACTGGCCCCCTCGGTCATCTCGGCTATGATGCGCAGGTCAACGCCCTTCATGTTTATCTTCCTCGTGTGAACCTTGAGGATCTCAAGCCTGCCGTGGAAGTCTGGCAGCGGCACTTCTATAAGCCTGTCGAAGCGGCCCGGTCTCAAAAGGGCTGGATCGAGGATATCTGGTCTGTTGGTAGCGGCTATTATCTTAACGTTCCCCCTTGGATCGAAGCCGTCCATCTCCGCGAGGAGCTGCATCAGCGTCCTGTTAACTTCTCTCTCGCCGCCGGTGGTCTCGTCCATCCTCTTGGCCCCGATGGCATCTATCTCATCAATGAATATCACCGTGGGCGCCTTCTCCTTGGCCAGCTCGAAGAGCTCGTGAACCAGACGGGCACCCTCGCCTATGAACTTCCTGACGAGCTCGCTGCCGACGACCCTGATGAAGGTCGCGCTGACCTGGGTGGCGACGGCCTTCGCGAGAAGGGTCTTACCGCAGCCAGGCGGCCCGTAGAGGAGGACTCCCTTCGGCGGCTCTATCCCAACGCGTTCGAAGAGATCGGGGTGCTTGAGCGGAAGCTCCACGGCCTCCCTGATCTCCTGAATCTGCCTCTCAAGACCGCCTATATCGGCGTACGTGACGGCGGGCTTATCGATGACCTCGAAGCCGAGGACGCTCGGATCCTTCTCCGTTGGCAGGAGCTCCACTATGGCCATCGTCCTCTGGTCGAGGGCCACCCTCGAACCGGGCTTGAGCTTGTCGCGCTCTATCCATGGCGCTATCCTGACCACGAAGCGCGGGCCGTTGTAGTTCTGGACTATGGCCCTCTCGTCGTCGAGCAGTTCTATGACGTTCCCCGCGAAGGCCGGAGGCTGCCTGAGGCGCGACATCTCCATCCTCAGGCGAGAGAGCTCGCGCTCAAGCCTCTCCTTATCGGCCTCCAACGTCCTAACCTGGAGCTCCAGCTGCCTTATACGCCTTTTAAGGTAGGTGACGTATTCATCGTAACCGGATTCCGGTAGCTTTACCTCATCGAGACTTCCCATGGTCTCACCTCTTTTCAACCAGTTTAGTGTAGCTAACTGCCCCTTTTTAACTCTATCCCAGGAACGTCTCCGGGGCCTAAAGAAAAGCCGTCAGCCAAATGCCTTCTCTTCGTCGATGCTCTTGACCATTCCAAACCCGTAGCGGGTCTTCTCCCCAAAACCAAGGTCGTAGCCGAACTTCGCGATCTCTGCAGAGCCGTAGTACCTGAATATCATGAGCGAGCCCCTGTAGTAGGACTCGGCGACGAGTATCCTTACGGGCTTGAACTTTACAACGTCTATCTTGAACGCACTATCCGAAGGCATCTCGCCGTAGAGCTCTAAGTACCTGAGGAGCATGACCTTCCGGAGCTTGTCGAAGAAGGCGGGCTCACTCGGGTACAGATCCCATATCTTCATCTTGTTGTTGGTGAACTTGACAGTCCTAACGACTATCGGGCTCAGGGTTGAGAAGAGCATTCCATCGCGCATCTCCGGCTCCTTGAGGGATTTTATGTCGTCGGCTATGAAGTCGGTATCCCCTATCCTCATTGCCGGGCTGAGCATAAAGCCCTCGGTTATGTTGCCTATGATCTGGGGGGAGTGAGAGGATATGTAAAGTGAGACCGTGTCGGACAGGACGCGTATTCCACGCTCGGGCAGAAGCTCCCTCTTTCTAACGAGGATCCTTGAGAAGGTGAAGAGATCGGAGTGCCCGACCTCTACCTCCCTCGCCAGGTCCGGCGATATCAGCGCGATCTTATCAACGATCTGCTTGTAAACCTCATAGTTGTAATTGAAGGGGAGTATGGGATCCTCCCCCACGGGCCTGAGTTTTACTTCAATCCTCATTTAAGTCCCTCCGGACTGGATTATTGCAGGCAACTTAGCTTTGGTTCAATCTGCTAATAAGGTTTTCGTAAGGGCGTTATAATCCTCCCAGCACTGGAGGGCACTTACGATTCTCAGAGCAATGAAGTAAAGCCTTACTTTAAAGAAAATTCAATAAATACCGGGGCCTAAGCCATTTTTAAACCTTGAGTGGAGCACCGAAAGCCCTGTCGCCGGCGTCCCCAAGCCCCGGAAGGATGTAGCCGTGGTCGTTTAGCTCCCTGTCGATCCCGGCAACAAAGATCTCGACCTCTGGAAAAGCTTCCTTTATCCGGGATACCCCCTCAGGAGCCGCGAGGACGCCTAAGATAACTGTCCTCTTCGGGCTGCCGTATTTCCTTACCTCCTCAAGAACCCTCAGGAGCGTGGAGCCGGTGGCTATCATGGGATCGGCCACGATGAGCGTGTCGTCGCCGTTTATGTCCGGCACCTTTATGTAGGCCATCTCTATCCTGAACTCCGGTGCCTTGCCGCGGGACGCCGAGACTATGCCGACGCGGGCGTGCTCGAAGACCTTTATAAGCCCCTCCATTAGGGGGATCGCGGCCCTGAGGACAGTGACTATCACAACGTGCCTCCTGTCCTCCACCACAACACCCCTCGTCTTCTCAAGCGGCGTCTCAACCTCGATCTCCTTAACCCCCATCGTCTTGGTCAGCTCGTAGCCCATGTACCTCCCGAGCTTGACGAGGCCCTTCCTGAAGGAGATGCTGTCCGTTCTCCTGTCCCTGAGCCCGGTCAGGATCTCCGCTATGAAGGGGGAGTCCTCAAAGGAGTAAACACCCCGCCATCTCCCGTCGGCTATCAACTCCACCACCTCAGTAGACTTCCTCCCAGTACTCCATCCTCATCATGCGCCCCTTGACGTACTCCGCGTAGGGGTAGCCCATGAGCAGGCCTACGATAAGGCCGCCCAAGTGGGCTATGAAGTTGACGTGGGGCATCCAGCTGTTTATAAGGAAGAGGAAGAAGGCGTTGGCCAGGGCCACCTGGATGTTCTTCTTGAGGACGCCGTCTATGATTATCAGCGCACCGACCACCCCGAAGAGGGCGCCGCTCGCACCGCCGCTGAGTGAGTAGGGGCCGAAGAAGACCACGCTCATGACGTTGCCGAGTATACCTGCGAGGAAGTAAACGGTGAGGAACCTGAGCTTCCCAACGAGTATTTCGAGCTGGGAGCCCAGGTAGATCAGGAAGAACATGTTTAGGGCGAAGTGGATCCAGCCGAGGTGGACGAACATGGCGCTCACGAGCCTCCAGTACTGGTGGCACTCGGTAACGCAGAGGTTGAAGAGGCCGAGCTTGAGGACGGCTATCGGCTTTACAACCGGCGCCCCGCTCAGGTAGAGCTCGTACAGAAAAACCACGAAGTTTGCCGCGAAGAGCGAGTAGGTAGCGGGCGCGCTTCTAACCGCCACCAAGAGCTTACCCACCGTTCATCACCCCCAAGATCATCTCAAGCAGCTCCTCACTGCTGGCAGCTACGATGTTGTTGCCGGCCTCGGCGTTGAGCTCAAGGCGCAACTCCCTTCCCCCGTCATCAACAACCAACGCCCCGGCCTCCTTTGCTATTATGCACGCCGCCGCTATGTCCGTCGGCCTGACGTAGTTCCTTACGTCAACCACTGCCTGCAGGGAGCCCATGGCGAGGTAAGACAACTCCACCGCTATCGCACCGAGAACCCTGATCCTCTTCACCATCCCGGCAAGTTCGGTCCCGCGCCCGCGCGTGTAGAGGCTCAAGGCGGCCCTCTCGGGCGGAAGGGGCTTAACCCTTATCCTCTCTCCGTTCAGGTACGCCCCCTTTCCAGGGATCCCCTCGAAGTACCTTCCAGTTGTGAACTCGTACACCGAGCCGTAAACCGGCTTCCTCCCCTTGAAAACGCCGAAGCTGAAGGCGAACACCGGCACGCCGACGGAGAAGTTGTAAGAGCCGTCTATCGGGTCTATGACGACGGTGTAGTCGCTTCCCCTGTCCAGGGTTCCGATTTCCTCGCTCACGATGTTCACTGGGAGGGGCTTCAGCGCCTCAAGGGCCACGTCCTCGGCCAGCCTGTCAACGTACTTCGTCACGTCCCCGCTGACGTTCGTCCCGACGTTCTCCCCAGCCTTGCGGGTGCCGAAGAGCGGCATTACTATCTTCTCGATGTTCTTGGCTATTGAATAGCCTATTTGGTTCCACATCTCGTCCATTCAGATCACCTAACCCCTAAGCAGTACTATCAGGAGGTTCCTCGTCCCCGGCCCAAAGCCGAGGATGAATATGGCGAGCTTGACGAAGTTTATCAGATCCGGGTCTTCATCCTCCATGAGCCTGTCGAGGATGTAGACGACCGGAAGGAGTATCAGGAGCTTTTCGAGGTACATGGCCGCGGGCGTCCCGGTCAGGGATATAAGCTTTCTCGCGAGGACGTGCTGCTCCCAGAAGCCGAAGAACTGCAGCCCAACGAAAGTGGTCGTCGCGTCGTAGAAGTGGGTGTAGAACAAGATGCCGTTGTTCCTTATCAGGTCGAACTTCTTCGCGGCGAGCCAGACTGAGAGCTCGGCGACGGTTAGAACCGGAACGAAGTAGAGCAGGTAAGACCAGCGGACCGAGAGCCTGCCGTAGTTTATGACAAGGATGAAAAGGAGGCCGGAGAGAAGGAGGAGCCCGATGTCCCGGTAAAGGCCGTAGAGCCGGGGCCCATCCGTGTACTTCCTCGCCACGAGCAGGGCCGCTATCGCGAAGCCCGCTATAACGAAGTACCCCCCGGGGCTAACTGTGAGGTACGTCCTCGGGAGCATCCCTAAGTCGGTCATGGCGCGCATGAGGGGGCCGAGGAGTACGTAGGGCATGAGGGCCTTGAAGAACTCCTCATTGACCCTGACGTCTATCCTCTTCAGGAACTTGTAGAGGAGGACGACCGCTACCCCGAGTATTATCGCGTAGACCGTCGTGTTGACTATGTTGTAACCCTGATTATACCGGATCGGGTCAACGAAGTACCTCTCAAAAAACCCGCCCAAGCTCATCCAACCACCGTGTAGAAGTCAGGGCCGAGCACTTAAAGGTTTTGGAGGTATTCCCAGAGCGGAACGAATTTTATACCGACTCTTTCATCACCGTAATCCCAGGTGACCACCGTTCTCCGCTCGACGTTCAACCTGTCCCCGGCCTTCTTCAGTCCCTCTATTTCTCTCGGCCTAAGATCGTCTCCATCCCTGGCATAGGTCACCTGAATCATCTCTGCAGGACGACCTTTCTCAACGATGACAAAATCAACTTCTCTACCGTTCTTGTAGTAGTAAACCTCCCGATCTTGCCTCTTTAGTTCGAGAAGAACCGTTAGCTCCATCAGTCTTCCTACGTCTGGGGTAAATGAAAATATCCTCGCAAAGCCCGCATCGACGGGATAAACCTTTGGAATGGAGAGCTCAGACGTCCTGAGTGAATAGCTGAACTTCTTCAGCAGGAAGACGCTCATCGAGTCCTCCAGGTAACCGAGGTATTCGTAGAGAACGCCCTTGCCCACGCTTATCCCCTGGGACTTCAGGGTGTTGTAGAAGGCGTGGACGCTGAACTCCTTGGAAAAGGAGCGCATCAGGGAGCGGATGAGCAGCTTCATAACGTGAAGGTTTCTGACGCCGTACCTCTCCACGATGTCCTTGTAAACCACCATGTCCAAGTACTCGGAGAGGAGCTTCCCTCTTATCGTTTCGTCTTCTTCAAGTACGACCTGGGGAAAGCCACCCCATGTGAGGTATTCAAGGAGAAGGGACTTTATCTGGGCTTCTTTCTTTGAGCTCAGTGGTTTCTTTGGCTTAAAGCCCTTAGCCCTCAGAAACTCCCGAAAGCTGAAGGGCAGGAGTGTATAAGTCAACGCCCTGCCCCTCAACTGCGTTGCAACTTCCTTTGAGAGAAACTTGGAGGAGGAACCAGTCAGGAAAACGTGATAACCTTCATCGTGGAGGTACCTGACCATCCTCTCCCATCCGGGAACGGCCTGAACCTCGTCGAGGAAGATGTAGCCCGGCTCCCCAAAGGCCTCGCGGTGAAGCTTTAACACTTCAAGGATGTCCTTTGGCTGAAACCCCTCAAAAACTGGATGCTCGAAATCCATGTACAGGGTCTCTTCCCTTGGCAATTCTTTAATGAGCTGGTAGAAGTAGAAGGTCTTTCCACTCCTCCTCGGCCCGATTACGGTTATCACATAGTCCCTTTTCACCGGAACCCTGAGTTCCCTCTCGATGAGAGAGGGAAGTTTTTTCTCCTGAAAGTCGGCCAAGTACTGAAGCACGAGATCTTTATCCAACATGGTCTTATATAGATGGACATATTATTTAAATATTTCCTTTTATATAGAGAAATAAAGACTCGTTAGCGAACCCTCACCATCGCCCTGTGCACGAGAACGTCGGTCTTCTCTATCAGCTCCACCGGCACTTCAAGCCGCTCCTCAAGGCGGAGCCTGAACTGCTCCGACAGGGCTTCGAACTCCCGTCTTAACTCGCCATCCGTCAGCATCGTGAAGTCGCTCGCGTACTTGTAGGCCCCGCTCAGGTTTCCCATCTTAACGCTCATTATAAGCAGGTTCCCGAGGTAGTAGACTATCAAGCGCTTATCTCCCATAGTCCTGCTCCTCTTCAACTCGCGCCTGAACTCTATCCCGAGGTAGCTGGCCAAGTCGCTCTGGAGTTCCGCCGCGCTCTCATATCTGCTTTCCTTTTCCTTCGCGAGCATCCTGAGGATTATGGGTTCTACCTCCTTGGCTTCGGGGTTCAGCTCGGACGGCTTCTCCGGATCCCCGTTCATTATGAGGAACATCAGCTCGAATGGATCGTCGCTCTCAAATGGAAGCTTGCCTGTCACGAGCTGGTAGAAGATAACCCCTAACTGCCAGATGTCGGTCCTCTCGTCCGTTGGCCCAAACTTCGATTTGCTGAACTGCTCCGGAGCCGCGTAGAGGGCTGTAAAGCTTGTGGTAGTGGTGCCGCTCTTCCCGAGGACTTT
The DNA here is from genome assembly GCA_015523195.1 of Thermococcus sp. Lineage (GTDB taxonomy): Archaea > Methanobacteriota_B > Thermococci > Thermococcales > Thermococcaceae > Thermococcus. The sequence continues at coordinate 2,462 of WAKU01000052.1, read as the reverse complement.
GCTCAGCCCCCAGTCGCTTATCTTCGGGATCCCGCTCTTCAGGAGGATGTTGCTCGGTTTAAGGTCGCGGTGGATGATCCCTTTAGAGTGCGCGTACTTCAGGCCTTCAGCGATGTTGAAAACGAGCAGGGCAGCCTCCTTGGCTTTCATCGGCGTTGGAATTCTCTCCAGCGAGCCTTCGCAGTACTCCATCTCGAAGAACGGAACTGGAAGAATGTTGTAGTCGTAAACCCTCACAATGTTCGGGTGCTTCAGCTTCGTCCAGTTCTCTATCTCGCGCAGGAAGGACTTTCCAGTAATCGGGTCGAGGCTGAGGGGGATCTTAACGGCGACGATTTCACCGTCCCTCTTGCGCTTTGCCTTGAAGACCCTCGCGAAGCCGCCCCTGCCGAGCTCTTCAATCGGCTCGTAAACGCTCGTTAGTTCAGCGGGGAAGGATGTAACCGCCGGATAGGAAGCGGAGGGAGTTACTGGAGTTGCGGGGGATGGCGTTACAGGTATTGGTGGAGTGGCGGGGGTTTGGAGGATTGCTGTTCTCTCGGCGACTTCAACGGGGATTACTTTCTCGGCTTCGATTTCAAGGCCGTTCACGATAGCTTTAATCTTGATCTTGAAGTCGAATTTTCCGGCGTACTTGGGCTTCACCATCACAGTCTTGGCTATTTTCTGTCCTCTCTTAAGCTCGGGGAACTCGATTTCGGTTTCCTCAAGCTCGAAGAAGTCGTTCCCGGAGAGGTCGAGGGTTGCCTTGAGGGAGTCGGCTAAGTCATTGTTAATGGTGAGTTTTAGGGGAGCCTCAAGGGATTCGACGAGCTGTGGAACGGCAACGTGGAGGATTTCTTCGGGGTTCAGCTTCTCGACCTTTACGGGAATTGTCTTCTCGGCATCAAGAGTCACACCGTTAACGATTGCCTTAACCTTGATTTTGAGGTTGAAGTTGCCAGATTTCAACGGCTGGATTTTTATTGTTCTGCTTGCTTTCCGCCCTTTCTTCAGTTCCGGGAATTCGAGTTTGGCCCCTTTAAGATTTAAAAAGCTGTTTTCGGAGAGGTCAAGGATTACCTTGAGAGAATCGACGAGGTTGTTGGTGATGGTGAGTTTTAGTGGAGCTTCAATCCCCTCGGTCAGGGAAGGTACAGAGAGGGTGATGGCCGATAGAAGCTGGCCTTCCATTCTTCTAACCTCTTCAGACTTGGTGTAACATTGGGTTTGGATACTTGGCGTGATGAGATTCATACTGGCGTTTGAGTTCTCTACTATATATTTTTCCACTCCTGAGAGAACTTCACAGTGAGTGTTGTGGACTTTGGCGTTCGTCTTCATTACCCGAGCGTCCGAATCCTTGCAGAACTCACAGCCCTGCAGGTTCCCATCTGGCGGAAGGCGGAGAACCCAAATCCCACCGAAGCTTTTAGTGTAGCCGGCCACGATAATGTCGCCGTTATCCTCTACTGCAACCGCGTTAGCCCAATCATAACTGCTCCCCCCGTAAGTCTTCTGCCACTTTACATTACCATTCTCGTCAAGCCTTAGAACCCAAAAGTCACCTCCATAATGGCCAGCCACGATAACGTCACCGTTCGGAGCGATGGCAACCTCGTAAGCCGCATTCCACCACTTGCCCCCGTAGGTTTTCTGCCACTTAATGTTTCCATTCCCGTCAAGCCTGAGGACCCAAACATCCCTGCCACCAGCGCCGAAGCTTCGAGTGTATCCGGCCACGATAATGTCCCCATTATCCGCTATTGCAACCGTGTTAGCCCCATCACCTCTGCTTCCCCCGTAGGTTTTCTGCCACTTAACGTTACCATTAGCGTCAAGCCTGAGGACCCAAACGTCATCTTTACCAGCGCCGAAGCTGAGAGTGCATCCGGCCACGATAATATCACCATTATCAGCTACCACAACCGCGGTAGCAACATCATCATCGCTTCCCCCGTATGTCTTCTGCCATTTTACATTACCATTCTCATCAAGCCTGAGAACCCAAACGTCTTTTTCACCAGCGCCGAAGCTTTGACTGTAGCCGGCCACGATAACATCACCATTGCTCGCTATTGCAATCGCTTTAGCCTCATCCCAGTATTTTCCCCCGTAGGTTTTCTGCCACTTAACGTTTCCCTCACCATCGAGTCTGAGAACCCAAAAGTTATAACCTCTAGGGCCGAAGCTCGCAGTATAACCCGCCACAATAACGTCACCATTATCAGCTACCACAACCGCGGTAGCAACATCATCATCGCTTCCCCCGTAGGTTTTGAACCACTTGACCTTCCCGTCCCTGTCTAAGCGGGCGACGAAAGCATCTTTTTTGTCGTTCTTCTCCACGTACCCGGCGACGATTACATCGCCGTTTTCCGCGAGGGCCACAGCCTCAGCTCCTCCAGGCCCGTAGGTTTTAGCCCAGTACGACACGATGACCACCACCGGTGACTGTCCACCAAACTTGGACATTCCAATAT
>WAKU01000051.1 GCA_015523195.1 Thermococcus sp. | reverse complement strand
GATAAGCGGGATGTTCCCTGACTTGGTAAATAAAGAGCGCCTCGCCCAGGCCAACTCGATACTCCAGATGGGCGGGCAGGCCCTCAGGATAATCGGCCCGGTTCTTGGCGGGCTGGTATACGCCCTCGGAGGGATAAGGTTGGCAATACTAATAAACGCGGTCAGCTTCTTCGGCTCCGGCCTCTTTGAGACCCTCATCGAGTACGAATGGGAGACGAGAAAGTTAAGCTCGGTTCATGAAGTCTGGGATGACATGGTCGAGGGCTTCCGCTTCATTAGGGACTCAAAGCCCCTTCTAATCCTCGTCAGCCTCGCCGTAATACTGAACACCCTCCTCAATCCGGTTTTTGCCGTTGTGCTTCCGTACCTCGCCAGGGTAACCTTAGGCCTCTCCTCCGTTAAATTCGGGAGCATTGAGACGGTGGCAACCCTCGGGGCCTTAGCTGGAAACCTCCTGATAGCTGGAAAGCTCAAAGAGAACTCGGAGGAGGTCTTCTTCAAAGCCGCCTTCGTACAGCTCGGCATCCTCTTCCTCCTCGTCCTCGCGGCCTATCCAGCTTTTAGGGATGTGGCCTATCCTTTCCTCATAATCACCTTCGTCCTCTTCGGGGTTTTCAACACCCTCGTGAACGTCCCGCTCTTCACGAAGCTCCAGAAGGCCGTGCCAGGAGAGGTGCGCTCGCGCTTCTTCACGGCGTTTGAGACCACGGTCATGGCGACGACCCCTCTCGGAATGGCCATCGTAGGCCCAATTCTCAACGTCCTTCCGGTTTACGAGCTTGTAGGGGTTCTTCTGGCCGCGAGCTTCGCCATAGCGCTCGCCTTCTACCTGAGGTTCGGTGAAACCATTATGAGGGTCAGTGAGGAGGTTCCGGAGGTGATAGGTTGAGCCTCGGCAGGAACTTCTGGCTCTTCGCGGTGGGCCGCTTCATTTCACAGGTCGGCTGGGCGGTTCAGGATGTAGCCTTGCCGCTCTACGTCCTCGACCAGACCCACAGCGGAAGCATGATGACGGCTTTCATCCTGGCCGAAATAGTTCCCGTTCTCATCGTAATGCCATTCGCCGGCGTTATCGGTGATAGGTACAACAGAAAATGGCTAATGGTCGGTTTTGACCTCGCGAGGGGTCTTCTCCTCTTCGGCGTTCTCGCGTTCCATCTTCTCTGTGTTTACCGGCTTCTCCTCGTTCAGGCTATGATGGGGACGATGAGCGCTTTCTTCGGCGCGGCAACGAACGCAATGTTCCCGGATCTTGTGGAGCCGGACGAGCTTGAGCGGGCCAACTCCGTAGCGGGTTCATCCAACATACTCGCCAGGCTTATCGGCCCCGCCCTTGGGGGCGTGATCTACGCCGTTGGCGGCATCGCTTTGGCTCTCCTCGTGAACGCGGTGAGCTTCTTCGGTTCCGGCCTGTTTGAGATCATGATACGCTACGAGTGGAAGACCCGGGAGCTCGAAAGCGCCTCCCAGGTCATATGGGACATAAAAGAGGGCCTTTATTTCCTTCGTTCCAACCGCTACTTGATGACGATAATGACGTTTACCCTGTTCATGGCCGCGCTGGGCCAGCCTTTTGGGGCGGTGGTGATGCCCTACGCCTTCAGGGAGGTTCTCAAGTTTTCCAGCCAGCAGTTCGGACTGCTTGAGAGCTTCTTCATGGGCGGTATGCTCGTGGGGAACCTGATAATAGCCGTGAAAGTGGGGAAGGAGGCGGGCAGATTCCTCTTCGTCGCCCTGTTCCTCAGTGGTTTGATGATTTTGGCATTCGTGTGGGTAATCAGCCCCTTTGTCAGTTTAACGCGACATCAGGCATTCATAGCCCTCGCAGCCATTGGAGCGGCCTGGGGTGCCGTTGAGGCCTTTATTAACGTGCCCCTCAATTCAAAAATCCAGAGGGCGATCCCCACCGAGCTCAGGGGCAGGGTCACCTCGGCCCTCATAGTGTTGATGAATGCCTCAGGCCCTTTAGGCCTCCTTGCCGTCGGTCCGCTCCTCGACCGCTATCCAGCCTGGCTGGTCTCCCTTGGGCTCTGGACTGGGATGGCTGCTGTGGTTCTCTACTACTGGGCCAGACACGGGGATATCCTGGTCGGGGAAGGTTGAGGCTGCTCGGCAGTCTGAGAGGGCCCGCCGCCCCGGTAGTTAAGTTTTTAAATCAACCCCCCGAGATAGGGACGGGACTCGTGAGGTCTCCCCCTAAACGGGCGGGTTCCCCGCCGGAGGAGGCCGAGGTTCGAAAGATTTAAAAAGCCGTCCTAGTCAACGAGACTAGACCGCAATATGGAGGTGTTTGAAGATGGCAAAGGAGAAGCCACACGTTAATATAGTCTTTATCGGCCACGTCGACCACGGTAAGAGCACCACCATCGGAAGGCTGCTCTTCGACACCGCGAACATACCGGAGAACATCATCAAGAAGTTCGAGCAGATGGGTGAGAAGGGCAAGTCCTTCAAGTTCGCCTGGGTCATGGACAGACTCAAGGAGGAGCGCGAGCGCGGTATTACCATCGACGTCGCCCACACCAAGTTCGAGACCCCGCACAGGTACATCACCATCATCGACGCCCCCGGCCACAGGGACTTCG
>WAKU01000050.1 GCA_015523195.1 Thermococcus sp. | reverse complement strand
CTCGCCCCGCAGGCGCAGTCAACGAGAAGCAGGACGGGCCAGAGCCTCGACTCGGACGGCGATGGCCTGAGCGACGCCTTCGAGATTGCCCATGGGACTTTGCCCAACAATCCGGATAGCGATGGAGACGGCTTAAGCGACAGGCTGGAGTTCTACTATGGGAGCGACCCCACAAGGCAGGACAGCGATGCCGACCACCTTACCGACGGTGAGGAGGTCTTCAAGTACGGGACGAGTCCCGTAAGCTACGACACGGACGGGGACGGCTTGACTGACTACGACGAGCTTACCGGAAGGTACCTCGTTCAGGGCGTTGAGAAAGGAATCCCAAGCGACCCGACAACGCCGGACACGGACGGCGATGGCCTTGACGACTACTACGAAGCGAGAGTTCTCACGTACCTCTACGGCGATAATGAGAGGCCCTTCTACACGAACCCCGACTGGGACGACGACGGGGTTCCAGATGCGGAGGAGCTTTACCGCTACGATGGTAGATACCCAGCAGATGCACCGGTTTACAACGCTGAAATGAGTCCCCCACCGAGTCCGCTCTTCAACACGCCCTACTACCTCTGCTTCCTCGGCAAGGACTGTGACGGCGACGGTTTGAGCGATAAGGAAGAGCTGGAGCTTGGAACGCTCGTCTACGCGAGGGACACCGACGGAGACGGCCTCTGGGACGGCTGGGAGGTAAAGCTCGGCACGGACCCGTTCAGCGGAGACACCGACGGCGATGGACTGGGCGACCTTGAGGAGGTGATGCCCCAGCTCGTGAACATGGAACTGACGGGGGAAGTTCCCCCGTGGCTTCCGCAGAACCTCGGTGAGGTGAAGGTCTGGGACGGCGCGAGCGGTGAGGAGATAAGCCTCTCAAGGTACATCGACTACTACCTCGTTCAGCACGCCGAGGGCAGGTACCTCCTCTGCTCGTCGGATGAGAAAAGCTTAACCGTCCAGTACGGCCTCCCTGAGGACGTTTTCAGGGGGAAGACGTTTGAACACGACGGTCAGCTCTGCTTCCTCCTTCCCTCCACAGACCCAACGAATCCAGATACCGACGGAGACGGTTTGAGTGACTACGATGAGCTTCACTTTAACTACGTTTACACCTCCTACGATAGACCGGATAACTCCACATCCATCATAGAGGGGAACCCGATAATCCTCAACCCGACAAACCCCGACATAGACGGCGACGGAGTTCTCGACGGGAGCGACGCGGTTCCCGCTCACTACGACTTCGACGGGGATGGCCTGATAGAGGACAACGCCTGCGCCTTTGCCTTAGACTGCGACGAGGACGGAGTTAGTGATAAAGTGGAAAACCAGTCAAAGACCGACCCGGCCAATCCAGATACCGACGGCGACGGTTTAACCGACTGGCAGGAGCTCTTCTGGTACAACACAAACCCGCTCGCCCAGGACACCGATGGGGACGGCTTTACAGATTTCCAGGAGGTCAAAGCCGGGAGCAACCCTAACGACTCAACCTCAAAGCCTTCAGCACCGCCTTCCGCCCAAAAGCCCGAGTACGGGAAGGTGGACACGACAATCAAGGAAACGCCGAGGCCAGAGGTTCACAGACAAATTGAGTTTCTCCTGGATGGAAAGAGAATCGAACCGGATTCATTCATCACGGTGGTCGTTGATAGCGACTCAGCGGACTTCGCGATAAAAGCCGAGCCGATAACGGTGACTTTGCCAGACGGAAACGTTAAGGAATACCGGCTCACTGGAGTATCGCTCGGCGGAGACGACAAGGACAAGCTGGAAAAGATGAGCGATACCGATTACACGCTCAGCCTGCCGAACGTCACAGAGATCGGCTTTTCATTCGTCTCCTTCACCGTTGAGCTTCGCTTTTCAGACGGGAGCGAGGAGAGAGCTTATACCTACGAGTTCAACATCGAGGCAAAGTACAAGGCCAAGCCCGAGGTGAAGCTCGTAAGCTCGGAGTGGCTGAACAGCACGGACGTTGGACTGCTCTACTTCGAGTGCCACCACTGCAAGAACGTCACGATAAGCGCTCCCGGGGCGCTGATAAACGGGAAGGCCAAAAGGGTGATAAACTTCGGCTCGATGAGGCCGGTTAAGCACTTCTACGCGAGGCTGGTTCCCAAGCGCTACACCCTTCCGGGGGAGAACGTCGGCGTTATCTACACCAAATATGAGAACAGCGTTGAAGTCCTCAAGACTGGAAAGGACATCGGGGTTCTAACCGCGAAGATGGTGGAAGCGAGGAGCGTTGGAGCGAAGATAACCTATGGCATGGTGGCTTTAGCGAAGGGCGTGAAGACCGTTGTTGGAGGCGTCGAGGCCTTTATCCCAGAGGAGGAGGGAACGCCGGAGACGGAAGGGCTTGAAACTCCCGATTCGGTGCGCTTTGACAAAGAGGCCTTCAAAGAGAGCCTGCTCGACTGGGTAAAGGAACAGCTGGTTGACAAAACCTTTGACTACGTCACCGAGAAGGCCGTCCAGTACGCCAACGAGGCCGAGATGGAAGCGAGGAGGGAGAAGACCACTTACCACGTAACGGTGAAGGCCTGCAACGACTACTACTGCGAAGCCTACGGCTTCACGGTTTCGGGCTACGGCTACGAGTTCGGGTGAGGTTTTTAACTCCATTCTCCCTTTCCTTTTCGGTGATAACATGGAGAGGGTTGTCGAAATTTTGAAAGAGATACTTGAGATACCGTCGCCAACGGGCTACACGAAGGAGGTTCTGGCCCACATCGAGAAGAAACTCAGCGAAGCTGGAATAAAGACGTACTACACCAACAAAGGAGCTTTGATAGCGGGCAACCATCCAGAGCCCGAGCTTGTCATAGCGGGCCACGTTGACACTCTCGGCGCGATGGTCAAGGGAATCCTCCCGGACGGACACCTGAGCTTCACCCGCGTCGGCGGCCTGCACCTTCCGGCCTTCGAAGGCGAATACTGCACGATAATCACCCGCTCCGGGAAGCGCTATCGTGGCACGCTCCTCCTCAAGAACCCGAGCGTTCACGTCAACAGAGATGCCGGAAAGAAGGAAAGGAAGGAGGAGAACATGTACATAAGGCTTGATGCCGAAGTCGAGAAGAAGGAAGACACCGAGAAGCTCGGGATAAGACCCGGCGACTTCATAGCCTTCGATCCGAAGTTCGAGTACGTTAACGGCTTCGTCAAGGCCCACTTTTTGGACGACAAGGCGAGCGTCGCGGTTATGATAGACCTTCTCCTTGACATTGGGGCGGAGAAGTTAGAGAAGCTTCCGGTGGCGTTCTTCTTCTCGTCCTACGAGGAGGTCGGTCACGGCGGCTCAGCAGGCTATCCGCCGAGCACTAAAGAGCTCCTCGTCGTTGACATGGGCGTTGTCGGAGAGGGAGTTGCCGGAAAGGAGACGGCCGTCTCGATAGCGGCAAAGGACTCCAGCGGGCCGTACGACTACGAGATGACGACCAAACTAATAGAGCTTGCCGAGAAGAGGGGCATACCGCACGTGGTTGATGTGTTCCCCTACTACGGCTCCGATGGTTCCGCCGCCTTAAGGGCCGGCTGGGACTTCCGCGTTGCCCTCATCGGCCAGGGCGTCCACGCGAGCCACGGCATGGAGAGAACCCACGTTAAGGGCCTGCTCGCGACGAAGGAGCTGATAAGGGCCTACATTGATGAGAAGTTCCTCTAAGCTTTTTTCTCTTTACTCGCGTTGTCCGATCTCCGCAAACCTTAAATATATTTTTGTGCAAATTATTTCCATGAGAATAATTCATAGGAAAATTGAACTGAGAGTCATTGAAAGGCCGGGCTGGAAGATGCTTTACGGGAGGAGGAAGACGGGGAAAACCTTCCTCGTCCAGAACTTCCTCGACTATGACGAGTTCTTCTTCGTCGGAAGGGACGGCGTGGTTTACGACAGGGTAAACGGCGGAACAATGACCAGCGCCGAGTTCATGAAAGTCTTCCCAAGGCTCCTGAAAGGTGGAAAGCTCGTAGTCGATGAGTTCCACCGCCTGCCGGGTAGCTTTCTGGATCTCCTGCACGCGTACTCAGGGAGCGGGGAGCTCATCCTCATAACCTCGACCCTGTGGCTCGCAAAGCGGATTCTGCTCGGAAAGGGAAGCCCCCTGCTTGGGATTGTTACACCACTCAAAGTCGGCCTGATAGATGAGAGGGAAGCCCTTGTGGAGCTTTCCAAGGAACTTAAAGGGAGAGAACTGGTTGAGGCCTCAACCTATCTCCGCGAGCCACTGCTCGTTCAGCCATATAAGCCACCCCTGCGGGAGTTCTTAACCGACTACCTCTTCTCAGCCGGTCCGATGGTAAGGGAGCTGATAGGCGAGGCCTTCACGGAGGAGGAGAAAGAGCTGACGGCAGTCTATGAGGCCGTTATGAAGGGGATTGCAAGCGGTAAGAGGACGAGCACAGAGCTTTCATCGCTCCTCTACTCAAGGGGCCTCATAGAGAAGGACAACCCCGGGGTTCTCCAGAGGTATCTCTCGATCCTGACGGACATGGGAATACTCAAGAAGCTCCCCGTGATTGGCAAAAGGAGAAAGAAGTTCTCCTACCGGCACCTGTCCCCGCTCCTTGACCTCCACTTCTACATCGAGGAAAAGTACGCCTACACGGAGCTCGAAACGCCGAGGGAGTTCATAGGACGGGCCGTTAACGAGAAGGTTCCAAAGGCCGTGGAAGGCTTCGTTGAGTCCCTGCTCTCGAAAGTTTACGGGTTGAGGCCGGTCAGGATAGAGATGCCCGAACTTGAGCTCGATATCGCCCTTCAGGGCTTTAAGAGACTGGAGCTTGTTGGGGAAGTCAAGTGGAAGAACCGCGTTAGAAGGGAAGAGGTCAGGAAGATAGAGGACAAGCTCGGAGAGTTCGACTGCACGAGGGTTTTGGTGGTACCTTCCGAGGAAGTTCTCGAAAAAACGCCCCGGGGAGTTGAAGTCCTCACCCCGGAGAATCTCTTTGAGCTCGCAAGGGAGAGCCTCAAAAATACAGAAAGGGGGTGATTACTCTATCTTGGCCCCGCAAACCGGGCAGAACTTCGCCCCCTCCGGAACGATGTGGCCGTTGGGACAGCGCTTAATCTCATGCCCGCAGTAGGGACAGAAGCGGGCCCCCTTTGGAATCGGCTTTCCGCAGTAGGGGCATATCTCCTGCTTCTGGTTCTGCGTCGGGGCGGCGTTCTGGGACTGTTGGGGCTGCCCTTGGGGCTGGTATCCAGCGGGCGGGACTCCTCCCCCAGAGTAGGGCTGGGCTGGCTGTGCCGGCTGGGCCGGGGGCTGCATCAGTTGCGGGAGGAGAACCATTCCAGTGCCAACTGAGGCGCTCCCGCTCTTCCCGAGCTCAGCTGCCACCTGCTTTGCCGTGTCCAACTGCATCACCGCCTGGGCGTTGCCCGTCTGCATTATCCAGAAGAGCCTCTGGCGCCATTCGTCGGTCGTGTTCACGCCTTCAATCTTCACATCGACGAGCTCAAGGCCTAACCTTCTGAAGTCCTCCATGAGCTTAACCTTCACCTGCGTGCTGACCATGTCGAGGTTCTGGAAGAGGTCGACGATTGAGTAAGCCGAGAGGTGCTTCATCATGCCCTCGTTGAAGTAAGCCCTGATGAACTTGGTTACATCAGCGGTGTCGTAGAGGCTCTGCCCGCCGACGACCTCAGTGATGAAAAGCACGGGATCGGCGACCTTGAACCAGTAGACGCCGTAGTACTTTATCGGAGCCAATTCTCTCGTCTGGGTTTCTCCGCCATACCTCCCCTGAAACTCCTTTATGCTGACGAAAATCACCGTAGCCTTGAAGGGGCTGTTGCCTCCACCGACGAGTTTGTAGAGGAGAGGCAAATTCTGCGTCGTTAGCGTATGCCTCCCGGGACCGAAGACGTCGTAGACTTTTCCATCGCGCATGAACACAGCTACCTCGTACTCGTGGACTATTAACTGAGCCCCCCACTTTATTACCTCGTTAGGGTACCTCCAGATTATCTCGTCTTCACCAGGATTGACCCACTCAATAACCTGCACCATCTCACTCACCCACCACGACGCTCATCCTTTTGTCAAGGGTCTCCTCAAGGGCCCTCAGCTTGTCGTCCAGCTCAAGGACGGAAAGCCCCAAAGCCTGAGGATTAACCACTTCACCGCCAAGGGATTTCGCCTTGTTGAGTATTTCCTCGGCGAGGTCTATCATTTTGGCGTCGTACTCTATTAACGCCTCAATCTCCTTCTCCCGTATCTTAATCCTGTCGAAGTAGCCTGCATAGCCAGCTTCCGCGTGCCTCACCCTGCCCTCAAGACCTACGAGCTTTTTCCTCAGCGAGTCCATAGCGACCAGCTGGGCGCAGCTGACCATCGCGCACCTCTGCAGGGCCCTTTCAATTTCCTTCCTCGCTTGAACCAGCAAATCGGCAACCTTTCCGCGGACGAGCCTGTCGTCCTCCCTCAGGAGCTCCTTCTTCTTGTAGCCGTGGAAGCCCGGAATGACGAGCTCAAGTTTCTCCAAAAGCTTTGTTTCCCTACCCATCTTACCACCTCACACCTTCTTGAAGTAGACGTTACCCCTCTTAGCCCTCATTACCTCGCTGACTGTTCTTCTTTTGACCGAGCCCTTCGAGAATATCCCTGCTCCGGCAGCTATTCCGGAGACGAGACCGCCTATTATCCCCCACGCGTTGGAGTAGAGGGCCGAGGCTATGGCTCCAAGGACAACTCCAGTCCCTATAACTCCAGAACCGAGGAGTGTCGCTTTCTTCCTCGCCTCGCTCATGAGCGGGTAAACGGCCCTTATGACCCTCCCGTCGGTTCCGTCAACGTAGTTGCCCCTGAAGGTTTCCCCGCCGTACTCGTAGGCTACCTCCCAGACGGGGTAGTGAACGAGCCCCTGGAACTTGACCTCAAGTTCTGGTTTTCCAAGATAAGAGCTCTCCTCACTGGCTTCTTTTTTCAGCGCATTCTCAAGCCTCGACCGGGCTATCGCCTCGGCTTCTTCCTTCTTCATCTCGGACTCGTGGTAGGTTCCCTTCTTCACCATCGCCTCATCGAAGAACCTCTTCCCCCTGACCGGGAAGGGATAGTCCATGAGGAGGGTCTTTAAGGGTGAACCCGCGGGAATGCCGAGGAACTCGACCTCCTCAACGGTTTCGCTCGCCCTTCCACGGAGGTAGAAGAAGTAAACCGGAACCCAGTGGAGCTTCTTCTCGGTTACCTTGGCATCGGTTATATCAGCGGGAGCGCCGTACTGCCTGGAGAGAAACTTCAGGAGCTTTCCGGCTGGATCTTCCCTCATCGGCGGGAAGAAGTAGTGCTCCTCCTTCGCTTCCTCGCCCGTGTGAATGTGGAATGTCGTTCCGCAGTAGGGGCAGGTGACGACGCTAACCGTATCTGGAACCTTAAACTTGGCCGAACAGGTTGGACACTGAACCTCCATCTCAGCCACCCCTCTCAACCCTCTGCCCTTCGAGGACTTTGCTGCCGAAGAACCAGCCGAGTCCTCCTCCGACGGCCATGAGGATGGCCGCGCCTATGAGGTTGCCTGCGAACGCCGCACCAAAGGAGCCGAGGAGAACCCCTATCCCGGCCCCCGTCATGTACTCCGCCCTCCTGAAGACGTTCATGGGCTCGGTCGCGGCTACTCTCTTCCCGTCCCAGCCCGCGAAGACGGCTTGAAATATCGAGTTCTGGTACTTGTAATAGACCGTCCACATCGGCAGGAGGAGCAGCTTAACGTCCTTAGGCTCGTCCGTATGAATGTCAAAGCGTTCTATCCTGTCGGACTTGTCGAGGAAGTGGTTCCTCACTATGTCCACCGCGTCTTCCCTCATCATCAGGCTTGCCTGCCTCTCGTCCATCTCCGTGTTGAGGATCTCAAGCTTGACCTTGCTCCATTCGTCTTCATCAAGGTCGAGGAGCCTCTTTCCTTCCGGTCTGGTCTTGGAGAAGTGCTTTATGAGGTCGTCCACGCCGAGGCTCTTTACCTGTCTTCTCGCCGAGCCGAGCAGGTGCATGTTCTCGTTCACCCTCTCCGTGTAGTGCCTCTCGACCGTGTGGCAGTGGGTGTTTCCTTTGGAGTCCGTATGGCACTCCTGCTCGCGACGCATGTAGCGAACCGTCCCGTAGACGTGAACTATACCGCTCCAGTAGGGGGCGTAGTGGCCCTCCACCTCTACGATCTGAAGGTCGTCCTTTATTCTCCTGAGATCGAAGTCTCCCTCGACGTGCTCCCAGAAGGCCTTAGCGACGTCGTTCTTGTTTATCGACGGGACTATGAAGATGCCCTCGGTTTTCAGGTTCCCGCTTATGTGGTTTGGAAAGCCGCAGTAGGGGCATATCGCAACTATCGTTTCCGGCGACACCTCAAGGGGTGCGCCACATCGCTCACACCTGAAGCCGGCTTCCATCGTTACACCTCACATAACTTACTCCCTCACCTTATTTAACTTGTGGCGGTTTTAATTTCAAATCCCATCCTGGAGCAACCAAAATTTCTAATATCTTCATTTCAACATGGAAATAGGCATCTAACAAACCAAAATGTTTATATAACGAACCCAATTTACTGAATATCATACAAAAGTTTGAAGGTGAAATGATGCTGATAAAAAACGACAAAACGACCGCTTTTAAAAGCTGGAGATTAGACCCCTTTGAAGAGCTCCAGAGGGTGTGGGGCGCCATCACTGGAGACACCTCCCTTGGAATTCCCCACATAGTCGGCAGGGCCTCTTTCGTTGGGGGCAATGTCTCGGGGCTCGAAATCAAGGTGGTGCTCCACACAGAAGAGGGGGAGCTCGTCTTTAAGGACGGCAACGACGTCTATTTCATAATACCCGCTAACCCTCAAGACGGGCTTGAGGGGATATACATGAAGCTCAACAACGCCCTGAGGAATGCTAGATGAAACGAAAGAGCTCAAGCATTTCCATCAACGCCCCAAAAGAGGCCGTGGAATCAGTCCTCAACGACGCCCCCTCGTTCATCACAAACTGGCCCTACGTGGTGAGGGTAAGCATGAAGGAGGGCCTAAAAGCCGAGATCATGATGCCCAGGTTCCTATTCAGGTTTAGGGACGTCTACCGGTTTGATCATCACGCCGATTACAACAGCCACATATACGACGGAAGGGGTGCAAAGGGGCATGTAGCCCTCGTGGTTACGCTGAAAGAGTGGCAGAAAGAGATCAGCGCCGTCCTTGAGCTGTCTTATAAAGGAAAAGGCGAGTTCTGGCTTGGAAAGACACTCCAGAACTTTGTTGAGAGCATCGGTTCGGTTCTCAAGGAACTCGCTGAGAACAGGCCCGTTCAGGAACAGATTCAAACTTACTCAAGGGTCCGAGGTGGTACAGCAGTAAACGTGGACTTCGCCGACCCAATGAGCGTTGCAAACTTTCTCTCCAAGTCCAGAATGATCCACAGCGGGCTTCACATCCTCGGCGAGGAGGGACTCTTAGGTCTTGCAAGTGAACTCAGGGCCACCATGCCGGATAGAATCCTCTACGTCTCAGGAATAACCAGCGACGGAACCAGCTCCTTCAAGGTCCTCCTCGACGGTAGCAGGGTGCTGGCTATAGAGCACAGAACCCAAGAGGGCGTGAAGGCAGTGAAAGTGGAGAACGACGAAGATGCTAAGGTTGCCTTTGATGTGGCGGCTGGGATCAGGGGGGCTTACATGGTGAACGTTTGGGTTCCAGTTGGGGGTGTTTAAATGATAAGGAACATGAACAGCTACCCGCTCTACGACGACGGGAGGCATAAAGTGTTCTGGCTTGGAATAGAGGAGAGCGAGGATGAGAGGGGGATTCTCACAAACCAGTACCTTGTCTTAGATGGAAACGAGGCGGCTCTAATAGAGCCCGGAGGATTCTTCGTCTTCTCCCGCGTGCTGAGGAACGTCTCATCAATAGTTCCAACAACACAGATAAAGTACCTCATGTACTCCCATCAGGACCCGGACGTTGTGGCCGGACTAAACCTCTGGTTCGAGTACGCTCCCCTGGCGAAGCTCATCATCTCCGACCTCTGGGTCCGCTTCATACCCCACCTCGCGGTTTTAAGCGCCGGCAGGACAATGGGAATCCCCGATAAGGGGGCGGATATCAAGCTCGGCGACTCTGTCATCAGGGCGATCCCGAGTCACTACCTCCACAGCCCCGGCAACTTCTCCTTCTACGATGAGAGAAGTGGAATTCTCTTCAGCTCCGACATTGGGGCCGCCGCATTTTCAAATGGGGAGTGGTACCTCTTCGTGGAAGACTTCAAAGACCACGTAAAGCACATGGAGGGCTTTCACAGAAGGTACATGAGCTCCACGAGGGCGCTGAGGGCGTGGGTGAGGTACGTTAGAAAGCTCGGACCAAAGGTCATAGCACCTCAGCACGGGGCCATCTTCGGGGATAAGCACGTCGGCGAGTTCCTCGACTGGCTAGAGAACCTTGAAGTCGGGATAGACGTCTTCGAAAGGGAGTTCTATGGGGAGTGAATCCTTAAAATCCTCTTCACCAGCCCAACGAGCTCCCACAGGTTTTCCACGTAATAGTCTGCCCCCTCGACTTTTCCAAACCGGGTCACGTTGACCGTCTTCAAGCCGGCCCCCCTTCCGGCCAAAACGTCGTGAATGCTGTCGCCGACCATAATGGCCTCCTCAGGCTTCAGGTTGAGGGCCTTCAGGGCCTTCTCTACGAGGTAGGGGCTCGGCTTGACACCGTCGAGGTTCGAGTAGTCCTTTCCGATAACGACCTCAAAATAGCGGTCGAGGCCGAAGGCACTCAGAACCAGCCTCGTGTTCTCCTCGGTGGCGTTGCTAACCGCGCCGAGCTTTAAGCCCAGCTTTCTGAGCTCTTTGAGCGCGTCCACATCGGGAAAGGGCTTTACCTTCCCAAGCCTGAGCATCTCCTCCCTGTATCTATGGTTAATCCCGTCTATTATCTTCCACATCTCAACCGGGTCTATGCCAAGATTTTTAACGTAAGTCCTCGGCAGTTCGCCGGTTACGGTCTTCCTGTAGGTCTCGTAGTCTATGAAAATCCCGGCCCTTTCAAGCTCGGGCTTCACCAGCTCCTCGAACCACTTCCTGTGGTCGTAGCCCTCGTAGTAAACGAGGGTCTCGTCAACGTCGAAGATGATACCACTCAGCATCGTCTCCCCTGTATAAGCCCACCGCCGGCTTTTTAGGGTTTGCGATTGGGCCAGACAAAAGATCACTGATACCGTGCCTTCGGTTTCCACTAATCTAACAGGAGTGGGTGTTGTTGTTACTATCAAAAACCTTAAATACCTCCGGGCTTGTTCAGGTATGCAGTAAGAGAGGGGCGGTTAAAATGGAGGACATAGAAGTGCTCAGAGAAAAACTGCTGGACGTCATAACTGCCGTTTCTGAGGTCTACATAGGAAACCCGGGGGTGATTAAGAAGGCGCTGGCTGCCTCGCTCGTGAACGGCAACGTCCTGTTCGAGGACCATCCCGGACTCGGAAAGACCCTCTTAGCGAAGGCCCTCGGAAGGGCTTTGGGCCTTGACTACGGGCGCGTCCAGTTCACGCCTGACCTGCTCCCGAGCGACATCCTCGGAACCAAGGTCTGGCGCCAGAACCTCGGGAGGTTCGAACTCGTGAGGGGGCCGATTTTCACGAACGTCCTCTTAGCGGACGAGATAAACCGCGCTCCGCCGAAGACCCAGGCCGCGCTCCTTGAGGCGATGGAGGAGAGGCAGGTAACGATAGAGGGCGAGACATTAACCCTTGAGAGGCCCTTCTTCGTCATGGCGACCCAGAATCCAATAGAATACGAGGGAACTTATCCCCTTCCGGAGGCCCAGCTCGACCGCTTCGCCCTCAGGATGAGCGTGGGCTATCCAAAAAGCCTGGAAGATGAGATAGCCATCCTCAACGCGAGGCTCGGCTGGGGAAAGGACGACCCAACGGTTGATATGAAGCCCGTTATGGACAGGGAGACTTTTCTGAGGGCTCAGGAGATGGTTGAGACGGACATCTACGTGGACCCCTCGATAATCCGCTACATAGCGGAGCTCGTCAGGAACGCCAGGTCGGACAAGCGGGTTGAAGCCGGGCCGAGCCCCAGGGGCGCTTTAACGCTCCTCAAAATAAGCAAGGCCAACGCCATGCTCGAGGGAAGGGACTTCGTCGTGCCCGACGACGTTAAAGAGTACGCCTTCGAAGCCCTTGCCCACAGGATCGTCCTCAAGCCCGACTACAGCTTTGAGGGCGTCAAAGGGGAGCAGGTGGTGAGGGAGGCGTTGAGGAAGACGAAGGTCCCGAAAGGGGCTGAAGGGGAATGAAGAGGGAGCACGTGACTGCCATAACCCTCCTGCTCCTCCTGCTCATGGCCCTGGCCGTAAGTCACTTAGGGTCCGGCGGGGGGCTTGGAAGGGTCGCGAAGGACATTGCGAGCGGCCCGGACAAGCAGCCCAAGGATTTTCACCTGGGGGATAACGGGGACGGAGGGGGTTCTCCCTACACCAACTTCACCTTCAGCCCTACGATGCTGAAAACCTACTGCCCCGTTGCCCTCCTTCCCCATGACCCCGGCTTGGTGTGTGCCAAAGTGCCCGCAAAGTCGGTCCCAATCCACTACGGGCAGGGCTACCAGCTGGTCGTATGGTTCAGGGGTCTCTACAACCTCGTGGTCTCGGAAGGGCCGGCGGATCTTAAGGTGATAAGCGGCATCAACGGGAACGCCCCGATAAAAGCCGTAAAACCGCTCGTGATCACTACCTACAACCAGAACACCTCGGTCGTATTCAGGGTTGAGAACTACGGCTACGGGAACGTTACAGTGCACTTCGGAATCCCCGGGAGGCTGAGGATTCTGAAGAGGACCCCGGCTTTCATCTACTACTCCTACGACTTCAAAGCAACGGAGAAGTACCGGCCGGGCTACTACCCCTTCTTCGTCCTTTCTTCCAAGAACGGGCGCCATTACGCCCTGCTATCATGGGTGGCCCTCCTGAGGAAGCCCAGAGTTGAGATAACCACCTGGCCGAGTTCCGTGAAGGGAAACGGCGATATGAACATCGAAGTCACCGGCAGGGTCTACTTCGACAACGGCAGCCCCGCCCCTCCCGGGGAGGTGATCCTGAAAGTTGCAAAGAGCAAGAACAGCACGGAAAAGGTCAGTATTGGAGCGGGACCTGTGAAAAACGGCACGTTCAAGGTGAGCGCGGTGATTCCCGCCGTCATTGCGGCGGGGAGGTACCAGCTCATAGCGTACTACAAGAGCACCATGGCCTACCCGTCGAACAGCGACCCGGTGCTCGTTGTGAAGAGAATCCCGGTAATCAGCGTGGTGAACTCCACCACCTCCGGGGACTCAACTATCCTGAGGGTCAGGCTTCACTGGAGGGGGGTCGGAATCCCCGGGAACCTAACGGTCTTTGAAGGCGGAAAAGCGATTGAAAGGGTTCAAACGGATGGGAAGGGCTACGCCGTTGTCAAGTTTGAGGGATCCAAGGGGAAGCTAACCCTGAAATACAGCGGGAGCACCTACTACGAACCGGCAACGCTGACCGTAAGCCTTCCGGTTGCCCTCAGCCAGGGGAAGACGAAAGGGACGGTTGAAGGGCGTGAAGCAAAGGGCTCCTCCAAAAGACTCCTCCTTCTGACGCTCCTCCCTGTGGGAGTCCTCGCGACAGCTTACGCGGTATCGAGGTTCAGGAGAAATGGAGAGATAGTGATGGATCCTAAGGGGCCCGAGCCGACAGCCGGGGAGGTGGAGGTTAAACTAAAGCCCCCCAGGAACGTCTTCATGCCCGGCGAATGCTTTGAGGTGCTGCTCAACGTGGAGCGGGTTCTGAAACTCGACGGGAAGCCCCTAAGAAGGGGGAAGACCTTCAGGCTCTGTCCCGACGAGGGCTTCCACAGGCTCTCAGTAGGGGAGAAAGATGTGGAAGTGTGGGTGTGCGGGCCAAGGGAGGGCATACAGAGGCTCTACGAGACCTCCCTAATTCCGCTGCTTCCCGGGGGGAGCTCGGGTGCCTGGAGCATGACGCCTTACGAAGTGTTAGGCCTCCTCAGGAATAGGGGCTTTCCAGGAGAGGCCCTGCTGAGGGCGACGGAGCTCTTCATAAAGGCGCGCTACTCAAACCATCCCGTTACAGGGGACGAGTTCCTGGAATTCGCCGCAATCGTTGAGGGTCTTAGGGGTGAGAAAAGTGAGGGGAAGTGAACTTAAGCCAATCGCCATAGAGGCCGGAGGGGCGGCCCTCCTCATGCTGATGTTGGGCTTCGGCCCGGTTCTCGTTATCTCTGCCCTTCCCGGGATAATCCTCATAGCCGGCGCTTCAAAGGCACCCCGGCCGAGGGATCTGATCGTTAGGGGAACTGGCTTCCTCCTGCTCGGTGCTGCGGTTCTTGCCTTCGGCGGTACCAGCTGGCTGTGGCGGGCCGGCCTCTTCACCGCCTTCTGGACTGCCGGGGTCTACTGGCTTGCATGGTACCTCAAAAGCCACGGCAACGACGCCCTTGAAAAAAACGCCCTCGGGGCCATCGCAATGGGAGCGCTCGTGGGGGCCCTCTACTTCTACCCCAATCGCGGAACCACGTTCACTGTGGTGGCCGAGCTCTTGATCGTGGGTGCCCTGATCTCCATCGCCTACGCGATCTCAAGTTACGTATACTCCAAGCTCCACGATGAAATTCCCCTCGGCTCGGAGGGAGTCGCCAAGAGCACTCCGAGGAAGGACTCCTACGCTGGAGAGCTTGAACGGGCCATAAAGGACTTCGTCGAGAGGGGCGACAAGGCGGCGCTGCTCGTTGAGATCCTTGAGAACAAACCCCTGAACTACCCAAAGTGGGTGGTAGTTGATGTCGTGAGGAAGATCGTGGAGCATGAGGACGATCTCGGCGGAGCTCTTACTCCCACGTGGCTCAGGGTGAAGTACGCCCGGCTCGCGAGGGAGAGGAGGAAGAGGCTCGTCTCCGAGGTTCTCCACTCACTGCGCATGAAGGGGGGCGGGGGAATTGAACGTCCCTAAATACCTCCTCTTCCTCACCTTCGCTGGGTTCGTCATGGCCGTCGTCAGCGGGGTTCCGGGCTTCGCGTACGCGGCTTTAATACCCGGCACGACTCTGGCGCTCTCCTACCTCTTTGAGCCGCCGGCCGGGTTCTCCATCGAGAGGGAAATCGACGGGGACTCCACGAGCATAGGAAGAACCCTGACGGTAAGGGTTCGACTTAGGGTCAGGAGGGGGGGTGGTGTGGTGGTCGTCAGGGATCACGTCTCTCCGGGTCTTGAGATCATAGAGGGAAGCAACAAAAGGGTCTTTCTCAAGCTCCCCGGGAAGGAGCTCGCCGTGGAGTACACCTACAAACTCAGGGGGACGAAGAGGGGCCGCCACACAGTCTCCCCCGTTGAGGTTGAGGGGCACTCCCTCCTGAGAAACATGCAGCCGTCTTATGCGGTTTTTGGAAAGACAGAGGTTGTTAGGGTCGCACCTAAGATAAGGAACGTTCCGAGGGTGTTCGTGAGCAGGCTGTTCTCGAAGATGACCGCCGGAGAGCCCGGGTACTCCCACATTGGGAACCCCTCCACGGACTTCAAGGAGATAAGGGAATACAGACCAGGGGATCCCCTGAGGGCGGTTAACTGGAAGGCAACCGCCAGGACGGGGAGGACGCTGGTAAACGAGTACGAACCCGAGGGAAGAACCACGGCCATGCTGTTTATAGACGCAACCAGCACAATGAGCGCGGGGGGAAAGGGGAGCACTGCGATAGAGAACGCGGTTGGACTGGCCATCTCACTTGTGAGGGCCCTCCTCAGGATCAACTTGAGGGTTGGGCTCTACGTTGTCGGCCCCGGGAAGTTCGAGACGCCCCGCTCCGGTGCGGCCGCCATGGAGAACTTTTCGAGGCTTTTGGCATCGGTGGGTGTATCGGGGAGGGAGGAAAGCCTCAACGGGGCCGTGGAGAAGGTCAAAAAGGCCCTTATGGGAAAAGAGCCCGTCACAATCCTGATAACCAACCTGACGCCCTCGAACCTTTACGAAGCTAAGGAGGCCGTAAAGATGATGAAAAGGATCTCCGGCAGGAACAAGGCCGTCGTCGATTTAAACCCCTACTGGACTATAAGCGATGAGCTCGGGAGCCTCGCACACTATCAAAAGCTCAGGTTCGGGGAGGAGCTCGCCACCGAGATCGTGCACTGGGACGTCTCAAAAGAGCCCGAGGGGGTTGTGCTGAAAAAGATCTTGGGGGTGATGAATGGTGTTAGACATGGAAGGCGCTAAAAACTGGACGCTCGCCTCGATCGGGGCGCTTTCATCGTGGTCTCTTGCCCAGTCGGGCATTGGGGCTGCCCTCCACAGGTACATTCTCCTCCGGACAGGTCTGAGCATCAACCCCCTTTTAATCCTCCTTCCGGTGATCACCGGCGCATCCCTCCTACTGGCCCAGGAGAAGGGGGCCATCAAGACCGCCGCCCTCTTAGGCTTCCTCTACTTCCTGCCCACAGTAGGAGGTGTGAAGATCTGGGAGGTTCCGGCTTACACCATCACCTCCTCCCTCCTCTTCCTTGCCTTTACCCTCTTCATCTACATGGAGGAAACGTCCCGCGAAGCTAAGCAGCTTGAGAAAGCGGGTTTTAAGCCGGATGAGCTCTCGAAGGTTTTCTTCCAGAACCTCAAGACCTCCTCCGCCTTCGTGATCCTCGGCTTCCTGATGGCCCTCATCCTCCAGCTGCGCAGCGGTTTTGGGGTCTCCTCCTACGGTCCCCTCCCTCTCCTCTCCCTTCCCCTGCTGGCCGTCCTTTTGGGGGCGTTCGTGGCCTTCCATGGGAGAAGAAGTGAGGGGGAGGCGAAGAAGCTCAGGAAAGTCGCGAAGGTCTACATGGTCGCCGGGGATACGTTCGAGGTTTCAAAAAAGGAGGTAACCATGGACTCGACGTTCCTGCTCCTCGAAGGCGGAAGCCCTGTGGCCCGGACCGTGTTCCTGGAGCTGGATGAAGGGGCCCCGGACAGCATCACCCTGAGGTCCCCCTGGGATCTCAAAACCCTCTGGAAGGTTTATGAGTACGAGGACGGCGATACGAAGTACGTCCTGCTCTCCCAAAGGTAGTCTAAGTCCCCTGCTCCCAGCTCTCTAAGTAGCGCCTCTGCTCCTCCGTGAGCTCCTCTATCCTTATCCCCATCGAGGCGAGCTTTATCCTCGCCACCATCTCGTCTATCCCCCTTGGGAGGATGTAGACCCTGGGTTCGAGCTTTCCGCGGTTCTCCTTGATGTATTCCGCTGCCTTCGCCTGGAGAGAGAAGCTCATGTCCATTATCTCGGCCGGATGGCCGTCTGCGGCCGCGAGGTTTACAAGCCTTCCGTCAGCAAGGAGGTAGAGCCTCCTCCCGTCCCTGAGCCTGTACTCCCTTATGTTGGGCCTGATCTCTTTTACCTCCACTGAGAGGGCTTCGAGATCCGGTTTGCTTATCTCGACGTCGAAGTGCCCGGCGTTCGCCAGAATGACCCCGTCCTTCATCAGCTCGAAGTGCTCTCCGCGAATGCAGTTGATGTCCCCAGTTGAGGTGATGAAGATGTCGCCGACCTTGGCCGCGCTCTTCATGTCCATAACGAGGAAGCCGTCCATCCTTGCCTCCAAAGCCCTAATCGGGTCCACCTCGACGACTACAACCGTCGCGCCGAGGCCCTTAGCGCGCATCGCTATCCCCCTGCCGCACCAGCCGTAGCCGACGACAACGACGTTCTTGCCCGCGACGAGCAGATTGGTCGTCCTTATTATGCCGTCCCACGTTGACTGGCCTGTTCCGTAGCGGTTGTCGAAGAGGTATTTTGTGTAGCTGTCGTTCACCGCTATGATGGGGAACTTTAAAACCCCGTCGCGCTCCATGGCGCGGAGCCTTATGACCCCGGTGGTAGTTTCCTCGCTCGCGCCCCAGATATCGGGAACAAGCTCCTCCCTCTCGCGGTGAACTGTGCTTATCATGTCCGCACCGTCGTCTATGATTATGTTCGGCCGTACGTCCAAAGCCCTGTGCATGTTCTCGTAGTACTCCTCCCTGCTCTCCCCCCTGATTGCGTACACTCTGACGCCGGCCTTGGCGAGGGCCGCGACGACATCATCCTGGGTCGAGAGGGGGTTGCTGGCGGCGGCTGAAACCTCCGCACCCCCCGCCTTGAGGGTCAGAAGCAGAAAAGCCGTCTTCATCTCCAAGTGAAGCGTCGCCGCAATTCTAACGCCTTTGAAGGGCTTCTTTCCCTCGAAGTCCCTTCTTATACTCCGAAGAACCGGCATAAAGCGCGAGACCCAGTCTATTTTTCTCTCACCGCTCGGCGCGAGGCTCAGATCCTTAACGCAGTAGTCCTTAGTGCAGTCCATACAACCACCGGGGGGATTTCTCAACGTCCTTTAAAAAGCTCTCCGAAGTTCTGGTGGCTGCTTCGATTAACGTGCAGAACTCCGGGGCAAACCTTAACTCCCCTTCCGCATACTTCCTCCGATGCCTATGATGAGAGGAGTTTTCGTCCCCCACGTCACGCCCTTTGATAGGAATGAGGAGATAGACGGTTCAGCCCTCAGAGAACTCGTGGATCACTTCATCAGAGCAGGCCTCGACGGTCTCGTCTCCCTCGGCAGCAACGGGGAGTTCCCCAATCTCAGCTTTGAGGAGAAGCTCAAGGTCGTTGAGACGGCTTTGGACGAGGCGAACGGCAGGGTTCCAGTTGTTGCTGGAGCCACCGAAAACTCAACGAGGGGAGCTCTGAGGCTCGGAAGAGCACTCCTTGACCTTGGAGCCGATGCCCTTCTAATCGGCCCACCCTACTACTTCAAGCCTTCCAGCGAAGAGCTCTTCGCCCACTACTCAACCTTAGCTGAGGGGCTCGATGGAAAAATCCTCCTCTACAACGTCCCCAAGTTCACGGGAATAAACATCCCCATCGACGTCATAGAGCGCTTAGCGGAAGAGCATTCTAACGTGATTGGCATAAAGGACTCGAGCGGGAGCATGGGGAGGATAAGCGAGCTGGTGAGGCGCCTGGGAAATAGGTTTACCGTTCTCGCCGGAACCGCCGACGTTATGTACCCCTCGTGGGTGGTTGGAGCTCACGGGGCAGTTGTGGCGGTTGCCAACGTTGTCCCGGAGCCCTGCGCCGAGCTCTGGAGGGCTTTTAATGGGGGCAATCGTCAAAAGGCTCGGGAGCTTCAGCTCCGCCTCAACCTGATAAACGAGGTTGTCGTGAAGAGGTACAACCAGATAAGCGCGATAAAGGTCGCGATGGAGATGATGGGGCTCAAAGCGGGAAAGCCCAGACTCCCCTCTCTGCCCCTCGGTGAGGATGCGCTCAGGGATATAGAAAGCGCCCTCAGGGAGGCGGGGGTTCTAAATTCCGTTTAAAGAGCGGAAAACAAAAGACAAACAAAATCAGCGCCGCCTGTAGAGGTAGGCGACGAGGAGCACCAGCAGGGCTCCAATGAGGGCGTAGTAGGGCCAGTTTGCCCCTCCCGCGGTTCCCGGGCCTGTTGGGGTCTCGGTTGTGCTCGTCTTCTGAGTTTCCGTCGGGCTTGGAGTGGTAGTAGTTTCTGTCGTCCCGTTCGTTTCAGGCGGGCGAGTGGAGGTTCTCTTCGCCACTGCGAAGAGTGAAAGCCCCGGAACGCTGACTTTGTAGTAGACGTATCTCAGGTCTTCTCCCTCCACGAGCGGCTTGAACTCCTTCCACTCTCCTGAATAGCGGAGCAGGAGAACTTCTTCGGGGCTAACGTTGTTCTCCTTAAGCCATTCTTTTGGGACGCGGAAGCGCAGGGCTGCGCTGCTTACCGACCAGTTTGCTGGATGGGTGACGTTGAAGAGGGCGTAGACAGTGTAGCCCTCAACCTTTCCGGGCTTCTCGTAAACGGCCAGCATACCTTTAATCGGCCCCTCCGGGAGGAAGTAGACGCGGTAGAGGTCTGTGCTGGTTATTACCCTCACCCACTCGTTGCCCCCGCTGGAGACGATTTCTCCGCTCGCCTTCTTCCTAACAACGGGCCTTGGAAGCAGCCTGACGCTGAAGTTCTTCTCCACGGTGGTGTTGCCGTAGGGGCACCTCACGGTAAGGGTGTAGTTTCCGGGTTTTAGACCCTCGGTCTCAACGATCAGGCCGCTCCCGCTGAGGTTTGCCAGAGACCACTCGACCGGGCAGGGTCTTGAGGTTCTGACCGAGATGGCACCGCCAGCGTAGAGTGCTGTGGGGTTCACGGTTATCTGAGGAGGCTCTGGCGTCCCGTTTTCAGCGCTTATGACCACGAGGCTCCCGTCCTTCGTCTGTCCAGTCAGGGTCTTGACGTTGCCACCTACTGAGGTCTGAACCTTCGACGGGTCGATGCCGAAGGCCGGTTTCAGCTCGACCGCACCCCGGTAGTTGCCCTTCCGGACTATGGTCGCGTTCGTGAGGAGCTTCCCGACGTTCATGCTGATCTCTATCTCCCTGTCCTCGGGCAGGGCCGCGAGCTCGCCGGCAGCCGTGATCACGACGGTGCCGTTCTCTATCTCCGAGCTGAAGGAGTCTATTTTCGCCATGTAGGGAGATATGAACGCCTTTGCGAACTCCTCGTTTCTGAAGAAGGCGAAGACCATCGAGGCGTTCCTCGGGTCTGGCATTATCTCCATCCTCAGGCTTCCTTCGATGGTTCCGTTTCCGCTGCCGCTTATTTCGAGCTTCATGGCCTCGAAGGTGCCGTTGAAGAGCGGCCCCACCTTTGTCGCGGGCGTCGGAACTACGTATTCAGCCCTGTAGACGTCCGGTTCTCCAAAGGTCAGGCTCACGTTGCCCCAGCCGTCCAGGCTCCCGCTCTCACCACCGAGGATTATCGCGGTGTCCAGCTTCTTCGCCTTCACGGTGTAGTTGGCGGGGGGATCGAGGACTTGTATACTCATCGGGTTGGGCTGCGTGAGGACGGCGTAGATGTTGTAGAAGGCCCACTCACCCATCTTCTCGAAGGTGTCTAAAGCGGCTGCTATGCTCTTTCCGCTCTTCTTCAGGGCCTTCTCCTGCTCCTTGGGGTCGAGCTCCTGGAAGGACTTCTGCTTCTTTATCTGCTCCTTGAGGTACTTGACGAGCTGCTTCTTCACCTGCTTCTTAATCTCGTCGAGGCCGGCGTTGACCTCGTCCTGCGCGCTTGGACCGCCGTTCTGGGCCGTCTTCACCGCCTTGTATATCTCGTTGGCCACGTCGTTGTCGACCACCTCAAGGACGGTCTCTAAGAGGAGGATCTGCAGGTCGTCGTCTGTGGCTATCGCCTTTGCGAGCTTTGTCAGAACGGCGATTTTAGCGTCCATCGGGATGTCCGAGAAGTGCGTGAGGTTGTAGTAGTAGCCCTTCGTCATTCCATAGTCCTTCTCCCACCTCGCGAAGTCGTCGAGGGTGAGGGGCACTACGGTGGTGTTGTCGTTGATGAGCATGTTGTTCACCTGCGGGGCGGAGCTGCTCTTCGAGTACTCCTCTATCGTTTTGTCGTCCGGGAAGTCGAGGTTCTCGACGATGTTGGTTATCTTGAGCGATGCCTTGACTATGCCCATCACTATGGCCTCCAGCGGGACGTCTATGTCGTTGACCTTGAGCGCTCCCTCGGCCCCTATGGCTATCAGCTGGAGCTCGTTGAAGAGGAGCGAGTACTCAACGCCAACGGTAACGCGGTAGTGCGGTATGACCGTCCCAGGTTCCCTGCTGTGGTCGGCTATCGCCTTGAACTCGAAGCCGGGCGGGATGGTGT
>WAKU01000049.1 GCA_015523195.1 Thermococcus sp. | reverse complement strand
CCTCTTGAGGGCCGCCCAGTAGCCGTGCTTCTCAAGCTCTTCGAGAACCCTCTCAAAGTTTCTCTCCCTTACCTCTCTGACCCTGAAGACGAAGACGTCTCCCTCGATGCGCTCCTCCCCGAGAAGGTACGCGGAGTTTAGGATGGACTTAACCTCCTCCGGAAGGATCCTTGGAAGAATAAACGGTTCCATTCCCAGTGTTTGTGGTGAGGCCCGCTTCTGTTCTTCACCGGAGGTGGAACCTCCTGTTTCCCCCTCGAATCCCACGAGGATCATATCGCCGCCGCACTTCGGACAGGCGCCCTCTAGGAGCGGCTCGTTGGAGTCGATGACCTCCCTGTGACCGCAGTTGATGCACTCGTAGATTCCCCTTGGCATTTCTCCTCCCAGAATAGAAGGTGGGTAGGGGTTAAAAACCCTACTCCCCAGATTCGTGAACCTCCACTTCACCCCTGTCAGCGTCAACCTTGACCTTAACCCCGCTCCTCAGCTTCGAGACGTCTATCCCGTCAACCATGGGGATTTCCGAGATTATCGCTCCGGTCGCGACTATCGTCTCTGCCTCACCCACGATTATCGCCTTTGGTGCCTTCCCGTTCTTTTTGAGGGCGTAGATGACGTAAGAGCCAACCGTTGAACCCTTACCCCTGGGAAAGGCCAGTATCTTTCCCGCTATGATCTGTCCCCTTATATCACTCTCTGCATCTGTGACGATTCCCGTCTCGGGATCAACGCCGCCGAGGAACGAGAGCGGTTTCTGCGAAACTATAAGCTCTCCCTCGGCCTTTCCACCGACGATTTTCCTTCCCTTAAGCTTCATTCTCTCACCTCACGGGGCCTCCTTGATGAGGTTCTCCGCGTCGTCAAGCCTGACGTTGAAGCCGAAGGAGCGGAAGTAGAAAGCCGACTTCCCGCTGTTGGTGGCTATTCCCCGATACCAGCCCTTTATCGGCGAGACGACGAAGCATGAATCTGCTATTATTCTGCCGTTGTAGCGCTCTATGATTTCGGTGTAGCCCAGCGCGTCCGCCAGAGCCTTCACTGCCCTGCTCGCTGTGATGAAGAGCGGCACCCTCAGAGGCCTTCCGCGCATTCTCAAAAGCTCGGCTATCTCCTTCACCTCCTGGAGCGAAGCATGGGGGCAGCCGATTAGTATCATATCTATCCCGTCCCAGTCGTCGCTGAACTGCTCCTTAACGGCTTTGATGTCGCCCTCTTCCACGGTTATCGTTTCGAGATTGTCGTCTATAGCCCCCCGGTACTCGGGCGTCTCCCCTTCAACGTGGTAGAGCGCTATCGAGCCGCTCGCGGCCATCGCCGCTCCCATCTCCTTGAGAAACTCGGTCTTTTCGGGCTGTGTTCCCCTGAGATACGGGACGTCGTTGCCAAGGGTTCTTCCAAGGTGGTATCCAAGAGCCGCGTAGTCGACGAAGGTTTTCACCTTTGCTTGAACATCAACTATCACCGTCGCCTTCCGGTTCTCTTCGAGGTGGAGGCCGTAGTTAGGGGTCTTGCCGACTATGGCAGAGGCGAGACTCGAGGGGCCGCCCTCCCTGTTGGTTCTCGCACCTATCACCGAGTTGGCGAAGACGACCGCCGAACTCTCGCTCCAGGCTATGTGGTCGCCGAACTTCGGTAGGTTCGCACCATAGTATGGGGTGCAGGTAGAGGTCACCTCTATGCCCATCTCGCGGTAGAGGTTGAGAACCTCCTCCTGCTTCTCCATGAACTCGTCGTCACCGATTCCAGCCGGATTGAGTGTTGTGTAGACGGAAACCTTTGCGCCAGCTTCCACAAAGTCGCACAGGAACCCGATTCCAGCCTCGCCGATGTTCTTGTATGAAACGCCTGCAACCTGGGCGCTCTTGATCGGTATCAGCCGGTCGGCCCCGTAAATTTCTCCCAGTGCAACCAGTATCTCCATCGCCTTCTGGAGCGCGTAGCCGTATTCACCGGCCAGGATCAGCTCTTCCTCCTTCGTCAGGTACATGCCACCACCGAAACCGGTTGGTGTCGGAAGTTATAAACCCGCCCCCGCAAAATTTATAAACCCTCGCCGGTTCATTAAGAACGGGTCGAGCAGCGGGGTGGGGCAGCTAGGAGTGCCCGCCGGGCTCATAACCCGGAGGTCCGAGGTTCAAATCCTCGCCCCGCTACCAGCTCGTTTCT
>WAKU01000048.1 GCA_015523195.1 Thermococcus sp. | reverse complement strand
GTTCAGCGTCGCCCTGTTCCTTACCGGATGGGTTTTGGCAACTTGGGCGAAGGCCCACTTCAGGGGCGTCGCCGTTGCCGAGCTCATCGGGGCGGTGACGATAGCCCTCTGGCACTACGCCATGCTCCTCAAAGTGGCTAAGAGCGCTCACTGACCCTCGTTAAACATTCAGAATCGGTGGTGCGGGGGCGGGGATTTGAACCCCGGAACCCCTACGGGACGGGACCCTGAATCCCGCGCCTTTGACCAGGCTCGGCAACCCCCGCGTCCAGATGGGAGAGGGAGGTGCCACTTATAAATTTAACGTTCGAGCCTCTTGACGCCCTCTTTTCCGCCCACTATCACGACGTCGGCTATATCCGCGAAGATCCCGTTCTCAACCACTCCCGGGATGGTGTTCAGCTCTACCTCCATGTCGAGGGGACCCTCTATCCTGGCGAACCTCGCGTCGAGGATGAAGTTCCCGTTTTCGGTGACCACGGGTCCGTCCTTATTTTTGGCCATTCTGAGCTCTGCAGTGGCGTTAAAGATCTCGATTTCCTCTGCAATTGCCCTCCATGCCGCTGGAATGACCTCTATTGGGACGGCCGCCCTTTCACCGAGCCTCGAAACGAGCTTCCCCTCGTCCACGAGGACTATGAACGTGCCAGCCCTGTACTCTATTATCTTCTCCATGGTTAAGGCGGCGCCGCGGCCCTTTATAAGGTTCAGCTCGGGATCGACTTCATCTGCTCCGTCCACAGCTATGTCTATGGCGTCAGCCTGATCGAGGCTGAGGATGGGTATGCCGTTCTCTATGGCGAGCAGCCTGGACTGGTAGGAAGTGGGTATGCCGTAGACCTCCAGGCCCTCTTCCCGGACCCTCCTCCCGAGGAGCTCGATGAAGTAGGAGGCGGTCGATCCCGTCCCAAGGCCCACTACCATTTCGTCCTCCACGAACTTTAGGGCCTCCTTCGCGGCCGCCCGCTTCATTGCCTCGACGTCCATGCGATCATCCTCCCGTTGAGTTCAGGGACTGGGCTAAGAGGCTCTGGTTGCTGTAGGGCACCGGGCTGAAGTGTATACCAACGGTGTAGACGAGCATGGTGAAGTAGAGCCAGAACAGGAGCCAGCCCCAGAACGCCTTCTTCAGAACCGCCCCCCGGAGCTTCGCTTTTTCGACTTCTCTGAGGTCTTCGGGCAGCTTTCCACCCATCAGGCGCAGCACGAATGCGTCCGTCAGGAAGTACATGAGGGCCCCCACTATCCATGCGGGCTTTGAGTAAAGCGCGAGCCAGCCGCTTACCACCCCTGAAATCGTTCCCCAGAGGTAAACCAAGAGTGCGAACTTGTTGTCCTCTCTCACCCTTTCCACCCAAGATAGCTCAAACCTTCGCTTTAAAACCTTTGCCGGTTTTTCAATCTTTCCAGACCACAAAAGATAAAAGCCATTGTAACTTATGACTGCTATGGTGCACAGTATCGGCTATTACCTGGAATCACAATCCATACGGGAGGTGTAGCTCTTGGAGGGCCGTTCGATAGTTTTTGCCTCTGGAAAAGGGGGTACGGGTAAAACCACGACGGTAGCGAACCTCGGAGTTGCTCTGGCTCAGTTCGGCAAGGAAGTGATTCTAATCGATGCGGATATTACGATGGCCAACCTGAGCCTCGTCCTCGGGATGGAGGACATACCGATAACGCTCCACGACGTCTTAGCAAGGGAAGCGGACCTCAAGGACGCCATTTACGAGGGACCGGCCGGGGTTAAGGTCATACCCGGCGGTCTGAGCCTTGAGAAGATAAAGAAGGCGAAGCCAGAGAGGCTCAGGGAAGTTATAAGGGACATAAGCCAGATGGCAGACTTCATCCTCATAGACGCACCGGCGGGCCTTGAGATGACGTCGGTCACGGCGCTCCTCATAGGGAAGGAGCTCATAATAGTCACAAACCCCGAGATATCCGCTATCACGGACTCCCTGAAGACGAAGCTCATAGCCGAGAAGCTCGGAACCCTGCCCCTTGGTGCCATACTCAACAGGGTCACTAACGAGAAGACCGAGCTCACCCAGGAGGAGATCGAGGCCATCCTTGAGGTGCCGGTGCTCGCGGTGATCCCGGAGGACCCGGAGGTTAAGCGCGCCTCGGCCTACGGCGTCCCCCTCGTCATCAAGAACCCGACCAGTCCCGCCGCCATCGCCGTCAAGCAGCTCGCTGCCAAGCTGGCAGGTATCAAATGGGAGCCTCCTCAGCCGGAAAGCCCAATAAAGAGGGTTTTCAAAGCTATATTCGGAGGAAAGAGGTGATGGGGATGCAGGCTATTGTGTGGGCAGCGATCCTCATCGTTCTGCTGTTCACCAACATAATATTCCTGATGCTCTACATCTCGGCAAAGAAGAACCCCTACTACGTTGTCTACGATGAGGAGACTAAATCCGCCTTAAAGCGGCGCGTCACCAACCTCAAGGAGGAGCTTGAGGAGGAGCTCGTGGACTTCGACGTGGACGAGTGGGAGAAGGAGCTCGAAAGCAGCATCGACGAGGAGGTCAAGAACCTCTGATCCTGCGTTAAATTTTTAAGTTACATTTTGTTCTTTAATCTGGGTGGGCGCCATGGTGCTCAGGCTGGCCTACCCGGATCGGGTGGTTATCGTCGAAGGTGGTGAAGTGCTCGTCTTCGACGGAAGGCTCCACAGCGCCCCCCTTGAGGATGTTCTGAGAAGCGCCCGTGGAAGCCCCGCCCCCCTTCCCCCCGAGGTCAGGGAGGTGGCCGGAGACATTGTGCGCGCGTTGACTGGCCAGGGCCGGCTCCAGGGAGGTTCAAGAAATCCGCTGAAGGGCCTTGCATGCTGACTCTTCTTTTCTTGGGCTGATACATGGCCTGTCCGTTTGCGAAGAAGTTATAAAACCCCCTCACCTATTTACCTGATACCCACTTTGGGGGGATGAGAATGAAGGCGAAGGTTAGGATACTGGATGTGTACAGCGGTCGGTATTCGGTCTTTATAAACGAGGAAGAGGCAAGGAAGGCGAAACTGCACCCAGACGACCTCGTCAGGATAGAGTCTGGGAAGAAAGTGGCCTACGGAAGCCTCGTGGTGAGCAACCTTGTGAAGCCGGGAGAAGTCGGGATAAGCAGGGACATGCTCGACCTCCACCACCTATCTGAGGGGGAGTCAGTCCTCGTGCTTCCGGGGGGGCAGCCGGAGAGCGTCAGGTACATAAAGAAGAAGATGCACGGGGAGAAGCTCAGGAAGGTTGAGATAGAGGCCATAGTCAGGGACATCGTGGACAGAAAGCTCAGGGACATTGAGATAAGCTCTTTCGTAACCTCCCTTGAGATAAACGGCCTGGACATGGACGAGATAGCGGCTTTAACCATAGCGATGGCCGAGACGGGCGACATGCTCGACATAGACAGGAAGCCGATAATGGACGTCCACAGCATAGGCGGCGTCCCCGGCAACAAGACAAACATCCTCGTCGTGCCCATAGTGGCTGCCGCCGGCCTGACGATACCTAAGACGAGTTCGAGGGCGATAACCAGCGCCGCTGGAACCGCCGATGTGGTTGAGGTCTTCGCCAACGTCAGCTTTGAGCTCGACGAGATAAAGAGGATAGTCGAGAAGGTGGGAGCCTGCCTCGTCTGGGGAGGGGCTTTGAACCTCGCCCCCGCCGACGACATAACGATAAAATCGGAGCGCGCGCTGAGCGTTGACCCGACAGGACTGATGCTCGCGAGCATAATGTCAAAGAAGTACGCGATGGGAAGCCAGTACGTCCTCATAGACATCCCCACAGGGAAAGGGGTTAAGGTCGAGACCGTTGACCAGGCGAGGGCCCTCTCAAGGGACTTCATAGAGCTCGGGAAGAGGCTCGGCCAGTACGTTGAGGTCGCGATAACCTACGGCGGCCAGCCGATAGGACACACCGTTGGGCCTGCACTTGAAGCCAGGGAAGCCCTTTCCGCCCTCCAGACTGGCAAAGGGCCGGGGAGTCTCATAGAGAAGGCCACGGGCCTGGCAGGGATCCTCCTTGAGATGGGCGGAGTTGCCCCGACTGGAATGGGCAAGAAGATGGCGAGGGAGATCCTTGAGAGCGGGAAGGCATGGGAGAAGATGAAGGAGATAATAGAGGCCCAGGGCGGCAACCCGGAGGTAAAGCCGGGGGAGATACCGATTGGCGACAAGACATACACCTTCACTGCCTCCACGAGCGGCTACGTAACCGGGATAGACAACAGGGGTATAACGGGCATAGCGAAGGCCGCGGGGGCACCCGAGGACAAGGGAGCCGGTGTTGAGCTGTACGTCAAAGTCGGCGAGAAGGTCAAGGAAGGGGATCCCCTCTTTACAATCCACGCGGAGAGCGAGGCGAGGCTCGACCAGGCCATAGTGCAGGCCAGGAGAACCGAGCCCATAAGGATAGAGGGGATGGTCCTCCAGAGGATAGGGAATATCTGATCCCCTTCTTTTTTATTGTGCCTCAGCAGTTCCCTAACTCCTTCACGATGCAGTAGATGTCCCTCTCGAACTCAAGGACGGAGCAGTGGTTGCCCGCGATTTTTCCGCAGTCCTCTCCCATCAGCTTTACGTGCACTATCAGATCCCTGCCTTCGCCCTTCAGGGTGTACCTGCGGTAGAGCGCGGTGCACTCGTCGCCCTCCGGTTCCTCAACGGACTTAACCTGGAACTCGGCCTTCAGAACGCGGTCTATGCCGTTCACGACCTCCATGGATGTGTCGTAGCTGCCGCCCTCGATGATGATAGGGACGCAGACGTGCTCAATGTCGTGCTTACCGAACCTGTGGAAGCTCTCCGGGATGACAACGACGTTGTACCCCATGCCATCACCCAATTAAAATTGAGGGGGAGCTTAAAAAGCTTAAGTGCTCGCCCACACCTCTATCCCGGCCTCTATGAGTCTCTTGAGTTCCCTGCCTATGGGGGTGCTCTTGCTGACCTTGACTATGCCCTTCTTGCTCGGGGCGGCCGTGAAGACGTACTGCTCGCCCCCGTAGAACTTCAGGGGCTTCCTCGCGTAGTCGGGGGGAACGCGCAGTACCAAGGTCTTTTTCTTCTCCTCAACCTCCACGGGGATCTTTTCCTTCGGCTTCCCGGCCTCCCTCTCCTCAAAGCTCTTGACGTCAATGCTTATCCCTATCCTCTTTTCCAGCTCGGTGATGCGCTTCCCCCTCTTTCCTATTATGGTTGGGATGTCGAACTCATCGGCGTACACGATGGCCTTGTGCGGGCTCACTATCTCGACCTCCGTGTGGACGTTAGGCAGGAACTTCTTTATCTCCTGCTTGAGCCTCTTCTCGGCGAGTTTTAGGGCGGGGGCTTTCTTCGCTGTCCTCACCGGGACAACACTGACCTCCTCGCCGTAGGTGTATATCTCGTACTCAAGCTCCCCCGTTTCAAAATCGCGAACCTCTATGACCGGCCTCGCGAGATCCTCCTCCCTCATCCCGCTCGGAACCTTGACGAGGTACTCTAAGGTTAAGACCTTGTTCACCTTCCCCCCCTTGATGAATATCACCGTGTCGACGACCTGGGGTATCATGCCGAGTTCGACCCTCCCGATCAGCCTCTGAACCGCGTCTATCGGCTTGGTTGCGTGGACAACCCCAATCATGCCAACCCCCGCCAGTCTCAAATCGGAGTATATCTTGAAATCGTTCGTTTTCCTCATCTCGTCGAATATCGTGTAGTCG
>WAKU01000047.1 GCA_015523195.1 Thermococcus sp. | reverse complement strand
TCGATGGATACGGGAACACGCTCCGCTTCACCAAGAGGGTCGGGGAGTACGAGATAGCGGTCGTTGTTTCCACAACCGACAACGTTATACGGGTCGAGATATACGGAAACGACCGCAAGGTGATAAGCCCCGAAATCCAGACGGTGTTCAGTGACGTTGAGATAGAGGACATGGAGGTCTACGACCTTGAGGATCAGCACGACGAGAGGCTCGTTATAAACCTTGAGATAGAGGAGAGCGAGGAGAGGCCGGAGCGCAGGTTGCTCGAAGCGATAAGGATGATCGAGAACATGCTCATGGCCTGAACCGCGTGCCTTTGTATATCCCGAGGAAACGCTACGTTTTTACTCTCTTCTTACATACTCTGTTATGGGGGTGAGAGAATGGGGGATGAGGACACCCTCGATAGAATCATCCGTAACCTCGACCCCAACACGACCTTCGCCATAGTTTACGAGACGTATTCAAACGCCTGGGAAATTCCGTTCATAGCCGTCAAGGAGCACATCGAGGACGGTAATCCCGCCGTGGTCTGCAACTACGCCAAGCCAGTTGAAAGGCTTCTGAGGGAGCTTGAGCTCGTTGGTTTCAACGTCAGGAAGGCATTGGAGGGTGATTCCTTCTACATAATCGACATATTCGGCTCGCGGTACAACCTGAGGGTGAACCTCCCAAACGTCTTCTACATCGACTCCGTTGACCCTGAGACCCTCATGCCCAAGATAACCCTCGTTTTCCAGGAGAGGATACTTCCAAAGGTAAAGGGAAAGTTCCTCCTCCGCCTTCTGCAGCCGCTCCACGGTCTGGTCAGCCTCTCGGGGGAGGAGCCTGCCATCAAGATGTTCAGCAACATGATAACCCTCTCATCGCGGCTCGGGATGAAGAGCAGTATAATGCTGACCCTCAACCAGGACACGGTATCCCGGAACTTTACCGCGTGGACGGTTGAGCTCAGCGACTACGTGCTGCTGTCAAAGGTGTTCGTCGGGAAGGGACGCATTGAGGAGCACCTCTACTTCCTCAAAGCACCGATAATGGACTTCAAGCCCGAGGAGTTCATCCTAACAAAAACAGGTAAGAAGGGGAGGGAGCGCTTCTCCCTCAGGAGGGTAAGGGGGCTCAGCCCCTGAACTTGGGACGCCTGCTGAGGAGGAGCGGCAGGGGACGGGCCCTGTATGGGAAGCCCTCGGTCTTCCCCCTTATCTCCCTTATTAGGTCGTCAACGTGCATTTCAACCTGCTCCCCGTCTTCCCTTCTCCTTACGGTCACGGTGCCCTGCTCCTTTTCGTTCCTGCCGACCACTATGATGTATGGAACCCACTCCTTCTCAGCCTTCCTTATCTTCTTGTTGAGCCTGTCGCCCGTGTCGTCAACGTCAACCCTAATCTTTGCGCCCTCAAGCTTGCCCGCCACGTAGAGCGCGTAGTCCATGACGTCATCGCTCACCGGGATGACTCTAACCTGTATCGGGCTGAGCCAGAGCGGGAAGCTCGGTTTTATTCCCTGGGCCTGGAGCTTTGCCTGCTTCTCAAGGATGGCGTACATGACGCGCTCTATTGCACCGCTCGGCGAGCAGTGGAGTATGAGCGGGTAGCGCTCCTTGCCCTCCTCGTCGTAGTAGGTTATTCCAAAGCGCTCCGCGTTCTCGACATCAATCTGCACGGTACTCAGAGCGGCCGCCTTGTCGAGGTTGTCGACGAAGTTGAACTCGAACTTGAGGATGAAGTAGAAGAACCTCTGATCCCACATCTCGATGAGGACCGGCTTCCCGATTATCCTCGCCAGCCCGACAATGAAGTCCCTGTTCTCGTTCCAGAAGTCGCGGGTGAACCTTATCGCAACCTCGTAGTCGTCCGGGGAGAGGCCAACGCCCCTGAGGACTTCCATGCTGAGCTTGTACTGCTTTCTGAACTCATCCATGGCCTGTTTTAAATCGCGCGCAACTGTGTGCATATCTGGCATAGTGAAGGCCCTGAGCCTTCTCAGACCGCTGAGCTCGCCGCTCTTCTCACGCCTGAATGAATAGCGGGTCAGCTCGTACATCCTCAGCGGCAGGTTGCGGTAGCTTATCGTCGCGTCCTTCTTTATCAGGAACTGGCCAAAGCAGGCTGCAAAGCGGAGGAAGAACTTCTTGTCGCCGCTTTTAACTATGTACTGCCTCGCGGGGAAGCGGTTGAGGTACTTCTCAAGAGCAGGGTGCTCGAAGTCGTACATGATCGGTGTTTCGACCTCCATGGCACCGTACTCGATGACCTTCTCGGTGACGTACTGCTCAAGGAGGCCCTTTATGAGCCTGCCCTTCGGGTAGTAGCGCAGATTGCCGGCATCGCTTCCAGGTTCATAGTCCACGAGCTCGTGTTCCAGCATGAGCTTAACGTGCGGCGGCTCCCTCTCAGCTACGCGGCTCTTGCTTATCTCGTAGTTGGCGAACTTCCTCAGGTTCTCGTGACCGGTGAAGTCGAACTCCTCAACATCTATAAGCTCACCTTCTGGAGTGAGGATGTACCAGTAGCTCTTGAGTTCTTCCTCCTTTTCGAGGGCTATGTTGCGCTCCTCCTTGCTCACCTCCTCCCCGCTCGGAACAACGGTTCTGCTGAGCTCGGCAAGAGGGTGTCCCTTGCAGCTTAGCTTGAAGGCCTTGTAGTAGCCGAAGGGAGCGCGCTTAACCTCAAAACCCTCTTCCTTAAGCTTTTCCTCGATCCTCTGGAGAACCTTGAGCGCTATCTCAGGCCTCGCCAGCTCGCTGCTCAGGTGGGCGAAGGGGTAAACGAAGATCCTCTCCGCTTTGACCTGTGAAGCAACGTCCCTGATCTCAGCAACGGCCTTCTCGACGACCTCTTCCGGGTTTGACTCGTCGACCTTCTCAACGCTCGTGAAAACCGCCAGGACCTCTTCGAGCCTGCCCTTCCTCTGCTCATCACTTATCGGCTCCGGGTTCTTGATGGCTTCCTCCCTGACCTCGTATTCGAGGTAGTCCGCGTGGATCAGAAGCATTCTCATCCCTATCACCACCGGTAGCTGGGGTCGAATTACTAAAAGTTTTTCCCCGGGCTTATAAACCTGTCCAAAGGCGGAAAGGGCCTCAGCCCTTCCCCTCGTTCTCGACCCTTATCCTGATCGGCTCCGCAAACCAGTTAACCCTCTGCGGGAACGGTATCTCGATGCCCTCCCTGTCCAGGGCCTCTTTGATCCTCTGAAGGAGGCCGTACTTGGAGCGCAGGAGGTTCTGCCCGACCCAGAGCGAGCTTGGAACCCAGGCCCACACTGTTATGTTAACTGAGCTGTTGCCGAGGTCGTGGACGTAAACTCTGGGCTCCGGGATGGCGAGAACGTGGGGCTCCTCATCGAGGACGCTCAGGATAACGTCTATGGCCCTCTGGGCGTCTTCCTTGTAGGCGATGCCAACGGTTATCTCGGCCCTCCTCACCGGGTACTTCTGCAGGTTGATGATGTTGCTGTTGAAGAGCTTCTCGTTTGGGATCCTGACGAGCGTGCCGTCCCACTGCTGTATCCTCGTTGAGAGGATCCTGATGTCGTTTACAATGCCCTCAACGTCCCCTATGCGGACCGCGTCCCCTATCTTCAGGGGCTTGTCGAAGTACATGAAAACGCCCGAGATGAAGTTCGCGACTACCGTCTGTGAGGCAAAACCGAGGACGATGCCCGTTATCCCGGCCGCGGCTATGATAGTGGAGAGCCTGCCGCTCAGACCGGCTATGTTGAGGGAAAGGAAGAAGGCGAAGGTTATCACCGTGTAGTAGAGGAGCTTGGCCTTTATCTGAACTTCGGGGAGCTTCTCGGGCGTTGTGCGCATGAGCATGTAGTCCCTCGATTTTTTGGCGAGGAGATAGGAGAAGTAGAAAACGACCAGGGCGGTAAGGATGTCACTGAGGGACGTGCCGCTCACCTTGTAGGCGAGGATGCCGAGGAGGTGGAGGGAGTAGAAGGCCGCTATCAGGATTGTCATGTTGTAGAGCATCTTAGCCGTGTCCTCATTAAAGACCCAGACGTAGGTGGTGCTGCTCGAAAGCTCTAAGATGTACCTCTCAAGGAGCTTCGCTATCACAAACCCGAGGGCGAGGACGACGATGGAGAGAACAGCGTCCCCCGCATTGAGGGTAAGCTTTGTGGGCCCAAAGACCAGCGTCCAGTTGGCGGAGAGGTTGAGCATCCCTACCACCTCATCAGGAACTTCGGCAGGGCCCTCTTCGGGCCGAATGAGCTGAGGCCT
Source organism: Thermococcus sp. (assembly GCA_015523195.1). Taxonomy (GTDB): domain Archaea; phylum Methanobacteriota_B; class Thermococci; order Thermococcales; family Thermococcaceae; genus Thermococcus. The sequence continues at coordinate 11,315 of WAKU01000047.1, read as the reverse complement.
TCCCTCGGGGGTTCTCCCGTGTTGTTGACCTCCGGGCCCCCGTTGCGAAGGAGGATCCTGACCATGGGGTAGTAAGCCCTGTCCGGCGAATAGTACATCGGGGTTCCGTCCAGGGGGAGGACGACCTTATCGAGCCCCTTCCACTCCCCCGAGGGGTTCTCAACGGAGACCTTCAGGACGCCGAGGGAGTCCGGTTCGTTGGGCGTGAAGCTGGAAACGTAATACCTCGCTATCGCCCCCCTCTCAACGCTCCCGTAGAGGGCGTACTTCTCCCTGCAGGGAACGAACCTGTCAATGGTGAGGGATCCAGTTCTGACTTCAACGTCAACCGGGGCTTCAAGAAAGCCCTCCACGCTCTCACCAGGCGGCACCGCTAAGGGCTCCCTGAGGAAAATCATAAGGAGTTTAACACCGTAGCCGGTCGCGGGGGTCGGAATGACCAGGAGCTTCCCTCCGTCAACCTTTTTTATCAACCGCTCAACGTCATCCCTGCGGTACCTCACAAACCCCCCGGCCTCCTCAAGGAGGTGGATCTTTTTATCCCCTATTTTTATGAACTGGGTTTTAAGCTCAAAGGGCCCGAACATGGAGGGAGATTGCCCTCTGTAGATTTAAGGTTATCGCAGTGGCAAAGGCTTAAAAAACGCCCCCCTGTAAATTAGTAGCGGTGGGTGCAATGGGAGAAAAGAAGCCAGCCAAGGACGGTCAGTTCGTTCTCCCGGGCGATTACCTCGGGGTTATCGAGGAGTACCTCCCGGGGGAGGGCGTTAAGGACGAGAACGGAAACCTCATAGCAACGAGGGCCGGGAAGGTTAAAATCGACAAAGAGAGGATGGAGATAAGCGTTGAAGCTGTCACGGACACGCCGCCGCTCCCCGAGGTTGGGGACGTTGTCATAGGGCAGGTAATAGACGTCCGACCCCAGTCCGCCACCGTTCAGCTCGTAAAGATAGAGGGGAAAGGGGACAGGGCGATCGCCGCCTCAACCCTCGCCACCATACACGTCTCCCAGGTAAGGAACGGCTTCGTGGAGGGCATGAGGAGGGAGTTCCGAATAGGGGACGTGGTGAGGGCCCGCGTCATAGCGGTTGGCAAGGGGCCGATTCAGCTCACCACCCGGGCCCCGGATTTAGGGGTTGTCTACGCGCTCTGCTCTAAATGCAGGACGCCCCTCATAAAACGGGGGGACCAGCTTATATGCCCCCGCTGCGGCAACGTGGAGACGAGGAAGCTCTCAACCCTCTACCGGAAGCTGGTGGTCTGAATGGGACACGCCAAGAAGGTCATAACCATACACGTCCAAAACGACAGGGAGAAAGAGGAATTTTTGAGGGAAGTCGGAAGATTGAACCTTCCCGCCTTCATCTACGTCCACGGGAAGCTCGACTCCCTTAAGGTGAACGTCCAGGGAACCAAGGGCGAGATAAGGGATGCGGTTTCAAAGATAATGGCCATCCATTCGCGCGTCAGGGCGAGGCTCTACCCAGACAGGAGGGGCCTCTACCGCTACTCTCCAGATGACCTCTTCAGGGAGGCCGGGGTGAGCGTTCCTCCCACTTCTCTCGTCAGGACGCTCGAACTCTTAGGAGAGACCGTTGAGCTTAACGGGGAGACGGGGGAGATAAGGACTTCCCTGCCCTGGGCTGAGGCAGTTGAGCTCGTGAGGAGGCTCGGTGATGCTCTCTCTGAGATCTCTCTCAGAACCACGAGGCAGATAAGGGAGGTCGTCCTGCCGGTTTCAGCTGCCCGCGGCATAGACCCCGACGAACTGCTCGAAATCCTTGTGGAGTTAGGGCTCGCGGAGTGGAAGGAGGATAAGTTTAAATACGAACTGGTTAAGAACAAGGAGCAGGCCATGGGGGAGCTGCTCGCTTACCTGTCGCGTGAGGAGGATGAGGAAGATGAGGATTGAGGTCGTTAAGAGGGAGGAGAACGCTATTGAGTTCTACCTCGACGGTGAGGATCACACCTTCGCCAACCTGCTGGTTGAGGCTCTCCATGAGGACGAGCACGTGAAGTTCGCCGCCTACTCAATAGACCACCCCGTGCTCATGGCGAGAAAGCCCCGCTTCCGGATAACAACGGACGGCTCTGAGAGGCCCGAGGAGGCCCTTGAAAAGGCCGCACAGAAGGTGTTCGACCGGTCGAGGGAAGTTCTTGAGGCCTGGAACTCCGCCCTGAAGGCGTGATTGTGCAACCTTTGCATCCGTTAATTTTTTAAAGGGTGCCGATGTTATAACTTTTGATGGTGCTGATGAGAGAACGCAAAGGCATAAGCAGGGATGCACTCCTAATAGTTTTCGTGCTCCTGTCAGCGAAGCTTTTGGTTCTCATGACCGTGGCCTTGGCCAAGGATGACTGGTTCCATTTCATGGTCACGAGGTGGGACGGGGCGCATTACACTGCCATAGCCGCGGGCTGGTACACAAAGGAATACCAGCTCGCCTTCGCTCCCCTGCTGCCCATCCTCGCCCGCCCGCTGATCCTCCTCGGGGCAAGCCCCGGCACCTCAGTCTTCATCGTTGCGAACGCCTTCAGCTTCCTCCCTCCCCTTTTAGTCTTAAGACTATGGGGGAAGAGGGAAGCCCTCTTTTTCTCCGCTAATCCCGTCTACGCTCTCTTCACTACGTTCCCCTACGCGGAATCTCTCGCCCTGACCTTCCTGCTCGCCGGGCTCTGGGCTCTGAAAGAGGAGAGACCCCTCGCTTCGGGCCTGCTCTTCGGCCTCGCAGTCCTCTCGAAGTACAGCGCCGTTCTCCCGATAGCAGGACTGAGCCTGTACCTCTTAGCGTTTAGGAGGGAATGGAGACTCCCAAGGCTCTCAAGGTTCTACCTGCCGATCGGTTTTGCCGGCCTCGTCAGCGGACTCCTCTTCTACCTAACCGCTGGGAACCCGCTCGCTTACCTTGAGGTGGAAAGGGGCTGGGACGCTAAGATAGTCGGGCCGATTGACAGCCTCAACTGGCTCCTCGCGAGGAACTGGTTCACAAGGCAGGACTGGAGGGTGATGTCCCTCCACATAAGCCCCGAGTTGTGGGCCCTGAGGCACCTCCTCTTCCTCGGCCTCTACGTCCTCGGTCTCGCGCTTCTGATAAAGGGGAGGAAGGACGCTGAGTTCTGGTACTCCCTGCCCACCATCCTCCTCCAGGCCTCGATAAGGGGAGTCCCCCTGATAAGCACTCCCAGACTCCTCCTTCCGGCGGTTCCAGCGTGGGGGGCACTCGGGGAGAAGCTTGGGGGAAAAGGACTGACGGCGGCGGTGGTTCTGATGCTGCTCTTAACTCCCTTCATCACGTGCTGGCACGTATACGCCTTCTTCGCCTGAGCCGCTACCTTCTTATACCCCTTGCCGAAGCCACCTAAGATGAAAATGGACCTTTCCCAAGACGGACTCGCAACCTTCGGCGACTCCCTCGTTAACTTCATCTACTCCCTCGCCCTCACGAGGTACCTCGGAAGACCGAGCGGGGGAAGGGTGCCGAACGCATCCTTAGCGATGGCGCTTGAGCTCGCCGGCCTGCGCCATCTCGCCCCGAGGAGAACCGACAAACACGGCCTTGGGGACGCTGCCGAGGCCATAGTGGCCTACGCCTTCCTCAGCGGGGCTATGGGGATTGAGGAGGCAAGCGAGATAGTGGAGCGAAACCTGAGCGAGGATGTGGCACACTTCTCACGGAGGAAGGAGGTACTTGGAAGGGCCTTTGGGGAGCTCCTCAAGGAGATAAAGAACCGCCTCGACCTCTGAGGCTACACCTTAGGCCCCATGAGCCCCATACCTTTTAGTTTTTCATAGGCCTTCCTGAGGACCTCCCTTATGACGTACCTCCTGTTCAGGCCTCCGAGCCTCCGCGCGGCCCGTCTCAGGCTCCCTTCCTTCAGAAAGAGTTCTATCAGCTTCCTCTCCTCTTCAGAGAGTTCGAGGTGCTTCAAGGCCATCCTCGCTATTTCCAGTGGGGAGTTGCCCTCGTAGGCGTAGTCCGAGCTCATGACCGGCCTGTCAAACCTCTCCACCAGTTTAAAGACCACAACGTGGGCCGGTGAATCCTCGGTCACGCTGTCGTAGTGCCGTTTCAGGGCCCCTACCAGCTCCTCCCTGCTGCTGAAGCCGTCGAGAAGGGCATCCTCATCAGTTAGCTCCGCAACCCTCTTGCTCTCAACCCTCTCCACAACGGCCCTCCCGAGGGTGTAGCCGCCGGCATGAATCAGGATGAGATCCCCCTCCTTGAGGTTTGGCCTCCTGCCGAGCCGGACGGTGGCCCTCTTCCTCCCCTCAAGTATGGCCCCGGCGTAGCGGCCGTCGAACTGAAGGTGCCTCATCTCTCACCACCGAGGAGCCTGAACCTTATGGCGATGACCCCGTACCTGTTCTCCTTCCATCGGGGGTACATTCCGTGGAAGCGCTTCAGGGCTCTCTCAAAGCTCGGTTTGTCAGGGAATATCTTTTCGAGCGGTTCCTCCCGGAGGGCCTGCCTGAAGGTCTCGTAGAGTCTGACCCCCGTGACCAGGGCAGGAACGCTGTCGTTGAAGACCAGCCTGTCCCCCGGCTTCATGCCCCTGAGGGCGGGGTAGGCGGCCCTGACCTCTATCCTCTTCCTCCCGGACTTTATGAAGTTTAGGTATTCGTCCCTAACGCGCAGGTGATAGACCCTCATCACCGTTGCATCCAGGGACCCCCTTAAAAACCTGCCCATGGAAACGTTTAAATCTGCTTGAGCCGAAGAGGGGTAAGGTGAGAGCAAGTGAAGAGAAGGGCCCAGACGGCCATTGAATACCTCCTCATGCTCGCGATGGCCCTCATCCTCGTGGCGATAGCCCTGAAGGCCGTCGTAGACACCAGCAAGAGCCTCGGAGAGAGCATCTCGAACTACACGAGCGTCGTGAGGGACAGGGTTATAGGCAACCTCTGAGCCAAAATGGGGTGCTTGGAATGCAGGGCTACGAGTTAGCCGTTATTCTGATGGGATCACTGACGGGCATTCTCACTTCTTACACCGACGTGAAGACCGGTTTCATCTTCGACAGTCACGTCTTCCCAACCCTCTCCCTCGTTGAGAGGCTCTTCGGGCACGAAGAAGGGGAGGAAGAGGTGGACCTGCCCCGGTGGCTCGGGAAGATCATCGTTCCGACTGCGGAGTTCGGCGTTCTGCTGTACGCTTACCTGGGCATCAGGGGGCAGACTCCCCCCTTAGCGGGCTTGATAGGCCTGATAGTTGGCTTCGCCATAGGGATGGTCCTCTACTACGCCGGCGCCTGGGCCTCCGGCGACGTGGTGGTTTTAGCGGCGTTCTCGGCCCTCCTCCCGTATCCCCTGAGCCTCGTCCGGGTTGCAGCTCCTTACGAGACAGCGTACCCCCTCTACCCCTTAGCGGTTCTCTTCAACAGCATCCTCGCGGTGTTCCCATTTCTCTTCTTCTACGCCCTCGGGATCGTTGTGAAGAAGGGGGAGACGAAGAGGATAAGGGAGGTCTTCGTTGACGGCGTTTCCCTCTCCCTTGAGGTCTCCCTCTGGTTCATGGCAGGCATAGCAGTTGCCGTCGCCCTCTCGAACTACGGTTTCGGGCTGAGTGCCGCGGTCAGGTACGGGCTGGCCCTGCTCGTGGTGGCCGTTTTCGGGAAGTACAGAAGGGCAGGAGACCTAATCGGACTCGCATCCCTCGCGTACCTAAGCTACATCACCGGCCTCGACGCGGTGGAGGCTTTTCTAAAGCTCATCGTCGTTATGTACTCCTTCAAGGTCTTCTTCTCCACGGTTAAAGTCCTCAGGGAGGAGGCGTTGGTGGAGGAGGTTCCGGTGGAGGAGCTCAGGGAGTGGGACATACTGGGGGAGACGATATACATCGAAGGCGAGAACGTGAGGAGGGACAGAAGGGGCTTCTTTGAGGTTCTCAAAGAGGGGCTGAGGACTGGGAAGCTCCAGGTCGAGAGGGGAGAGGTCGTAGCGTCGCCGAGCGCGGAGGGACTGAGCGGCGAGCAGATAGAGCGGCTCAAGAAGCTTGTTGAGGAGGGAAAAATAGAGAACAGGTTCCTGAGGAAGAAGGCGATGCCTTTTGCCCCGAGCATATTCGCGGGCTTTCTGATCTCCGCCCTCTGGGGGGATCTCTTCTGGTGGCTCGTTCTCAAGACCGCCGGCCTCTAACTCCCTTCGAGGATGCCCTTTAATATCTCAACCACCTCATCCAGGCTCTCCACGACGTGATCCCCCTCCACACCATCGTGGGGGTTTATCGCTATGCTGACGTCGGCCTCGGCGAACATGCTCAGGTCGTTGTGACCGTCGCCGAGGGCAACGGTCAGTTCAGGCCTCAGCTCCTCCTTCAGCCTTCTCAGGATGGCTCCCTTCCCCTCGAAGTCCACGAGCGCGTTGACCCTCCCAGTTATCCTTCCCAATTCATCGAACTCAAGCTTGTTGGCAAAGACGTAGTCAGCGCCAAGCTCCTCCCCTACCTTCCGGGCTAGGCACATGAGCCCGCTGCTCAGTATGGCTATTCTGAAGTCGTTTTTCTTCAGAAAGCGGAAGAGCTCCCTCACGCCGTCCATGTACTCGACGCTCTCAATCCATTCAAGGATCTCATCTTTGGTGTGTCCCCTCCAGAGGGAGGCGTCGAGCTGGGCCCACTCCGGGTAGTCTATCTCACCCCTGAAGAACATCTCCGCGTACTCGCGCCCCTTATCCCAGGTTCCGAACCTCTTGTGGAGCTCAACCCAGCCTGATACCGATCTGACGAGCGTGCCCTCCAAGTCCGATGCAAAGAGCCTCATCCCAACACCCAGGTGGATTAAGGGTATGGGTTTAAATATTTCATGATGCAATGATATCCGGTGAGTCCTCTCATGTACGTAGGGGATATACTAAAAAGCCTGGACAGGATCCCCTCCGGGGTTCCAGGCCTCGACAACGTGATAGGCGGGGGCTTCCTCCCGGGGAGGGTCTACCTCGTAACGGGCCCCCCGGGGAGCGGGAAGACAACGATAGGGGTGCAGTTTCTCGTTGAGGGCGCTAAGAACGGCGAGAAAGGCCTCTTCGTATCCCTCGTCGAGAACCCCAAGATAATCATCCAGGACATGCTCCGCTACAACTTTGGACTCCTCGGCTACATCCAGTCGAAGACGATCGCCTTTCACGACCTCGGGAGCCACCTCCTCAGGGCAGAGTACAGGATGACGTGGAACGAACTCTTCAACGCCATCCTCCAGCTCATAGAGGGCGAGAAGGCCAAGAGGGTCGTGGTGGACTCGTTCACCTCCATGGAGTACCTCGTAAAGGATCCAGAGAACAAACGCTGGGCCCTCGGAAGGTTCATACGGGCCCTTCAGGAGCTTGAAATCACCACCATCATAACATCGGAGATGCTGAAGGGAGAGAGCTATACCGATGAGCACTACCTCGCGGACGGGGTCATAGTCATCCACCACTTCATGAGGAACTACCAGATGGTGAGGGCCCTTCAGGTTCTCAAACTGCACGGCGTCCCCCACGACAGCAACCTCAAGAGGATACGCTTCACTGACGAGGGGATAAGGGTCTACCAGGAGGCGCCGTTCTGAGGTGATGACTGTGGACAAAGACGAGAGCAAGGTTAAGGCAGAGATAAGGGCCCTACTTGAGGAGGCCTACCGGTTCGGCTACTTTGTGGGCTACCGGGGGCACAGCGACTGGACAGGCTGGGCCCGCGAGAGGAGGGAGGAGATATACCAGAAGGCTGAGAGGCTCGGCGTCTACGAACTCGTCAAGAAGGCTTACAAGAGGGGGAAGGACGAGGGTTCGAGGAGGAGGGAGGAAGAAGTCCACCTCGGGCTCATTGAGAAGGGCCGGGTAGAGGTTGAAGAGGAGAGGCCATCTGAGAGGCCGGTAATCGAGGAGAGCAAGGAAAGGGAGGAGTTTGCCGAGTTCCTGAGGACAGCAAAGCTCGTTCTCCCCCCGGAGTTCCTCAACACCCTGAAGTACATGGAGATACCGCGGATGCTGAAGATGGGTGGTGAGTGATGCTGAGGGACTTCCTGAAGGAAGCGGCCGGGTTCAGCACGGATCGGGTTCTGTGGGACATAGGTGAGATAAGCAGGTTCCACAGGATACAGGGCTCGAAAGAACTGCCGGAGGCCGCGAAGTTCGTGGCCGAAGAACTTAGGGTCTGGGGAATCGATGCCACAGTCTTCGAGGAGACCTACAACGGCAGGGAGAGGTTCCTAACCCTCGTGTCCCCCATTGCGTGGGACCTTATAGGCGGAGAAGTGGAGCTCCCGGGGAGGAGAATGACAGTTAGCGAGAGCCCCCTCTTGGTCATGGCCCATTCCCCTGCTGGGGAGGCGGAGGGAGAAGTTATCCACATTGCCAGTAAGGAAGACTGGGAAAAGGCCGAGGGGAAGATCGTCCTTGTTGGAAGGGACTGGCGGGAGGCTTACAGGAAGGCGAACGAGATGGGGGCCTCTACCTTCATCGCCTACCGCGAGGGAACTGGAGACGCCTTCCCGTACATAGGCCTTTTTCTGAGGCGCGCTGACATGAAGTGGGCCAGGATACCCGCGGTCACCCTCCCGGAGTCGGTGGTAAAGGAGCTGTTGGGGAAGCTGACCGCGGGTGAGAAGGTCGTTGCGAGGGTCAAGGTCGATGCGGTGGTTAAGGAGAGGGAGACGCTCCCAATGGTCTACGCCGAGGTTGGACAAGCACCGTACATCCTCCTGACGGCCCACCTCTGCCACCCCATGCCCGGGGCCAACGACAACGCGAGCGGCAGTGCCATGCTGATTGAGCTCGCGAGGGTTCTTTCAAAGCTCCACTCCACCTCCTTCAGATTCGGCTTTGCCTTCCTCTGGATGCCTGAATACTACGGAAGCCAGGCCTTTATTGAGAGATACGCGGATCCGGGAAAGTACTACGTTGCCGTGAATCTCGACATGGTTGGGGGGAGTCCTGAGGGGTCTGGTTCAACGCTGATGCTCGTGAGGCCCCCGCTCTCAAGGTTCTCCGCGGCTTCAGGCATCCTCGAATACTTCCTCGACCTCTCAAACTCCGCGGGGAAGAGCTTCTCAGGCGAACCGACGCCTGCCATGCCGCTCAGATTTTACCCCTACGAGATGGGGAGCGACCACGACGTCTTCAACATCTTCGGTGTACCGTCGATGATGCCGATAACGTGGCCGGACCGATTCTATCACTCAAGCGCCGACGCCATTGACAAGGTCAGCGGGAGAACTTTAGGAATTATAGGACGGGCCGTCTTAGCAGCTCTCCTGGCCCTCTCGCGGGCTCCCATAGAAGAGATCGAGGCCTTTTCAAGGGCCTACGCCCTGAAATACATAGGCGAGCTCGGGATGAAGGGAGCGGTTGAGGTGGCCCCGAGGCTTGTGCTCGGCGGTCTCCACAGGGACTCGAAATTCTTAGGGTTCAAACTCGGGAGAAAGCTCGAAGAGAGGCCCTGGCTGAGGTGGAAGCTCAAGGGGATCCTGTCGCCGAGGGAGATCGAGGTCAGGGAGGGGCGGTTCAGGGAACTGACGCGGGATAGAAGGATCTTCACGCAGCTCCACGAACTCCTGATGCTCGGGGAGATTCTTCCAGAGGAAGCAACGTACAGGGCCCTCGCGGAGGAGTTCGGAGCCTGCGAGGAGAAAAAGCTCCGGGAGCTCGTTTCAATCCTTGAGGAAAACGGTATAGTGGAGGTCGTCAGTTAGAGCGTTCAAGCTCGTGCTCAAGCTCGTCTATCTTCCTGAGGATAACGCTTTTTATCCTCTCAAGAACCTCGGCGGGAGAGACCGCGGTGTAGGTGTAGCCCAGCCAGCCCCTCTCGATCAGGCTCCTCTTGAGCATCCCCTTGCGGTAGAGGTTGAGGACGTGCTCCCTGACCGAGCGCTCGCTTATCCTGAGTTCCCTCTGTATCTCGGTGATCCTCATCGGCTTCCCCCTTTCGAGGAGGAGCCGGTATATCCTGAGCTCGCCCTTTTTGAGGCCGAGGGACTTCAGAAGCTCCTCCATGCGGCTGTAAAGGTCGCTACTGCTACCCATTCTTCATCCCTATGAAGTTTTAACTTCATGGGGTTTAAAAAGTTTCCGCGGGTGTGGGCCGGGTACAGAGGCCCGCGTTCACTGCTCGCGCGGGTGGATGCCCCCGGCCCTGTGGGCCCGGCGTGAGCACTCCCCGCTCACCGCTCGCGGGGGCGGTTTACCGGGCCCGTGAAGAGACGTCTGTCCCCCCACTGTCGGCGTTTTCCTTTCACATCAAAGGACTTAAAAGTTTGGTCACTTCAGGGGAAGCTCCATTGTCTCCTTATGAACTTTGAGCGCCACCATCGTGTGGGTGGACTCGACTCCCTCTATGTCCCCTATCCTGTCGAGGAAGTCGTTCAGCTCTTCACTGTCCCGGGCCCTTATCTTGATTATCATGTCGTAATCCCCTGTGGTCTCGTAGACCTCCACGATCTTCGGGTGCCTCACGAGCTCCTCAGCGACCGCCGAGTACATACCCGCCTTGGCCTTTATCAGAACGAAGGCGAGCATGTCCAGCCCGAGGGCATGGGGGTTCAGGAGGACAGTGAACCTCCTTATGATCCCCCTCTCCTTCATCTTCTTTATCCTCTCGTAGACGGTAGACTCGGCGAGACCAACCTCCTTCGATATCTCCCTGAGCGGTGTCCTGCTGTTCTTCTGCAGTATGGCGAGGATCTTCCTATCCACATCGTCAATGCCGCCCCTCACACCGACCACCTCTAAAAAATTTTCGGAGGAGCTTATAAACTTGCCGATATCCCGTGACCATACTTTTATAAAAAGGCCCGGCTCTTTAATTCAGAAAACCCAGGGTGGTGGCTGTGCCGACTAACGTCACGGCGGAGTACCTGGCGGCCGAGGAGGAGTACAGGAACGCGAGGACGATACCGGAGAAGATAAGGGCCCTCGAAAAGATGTACGCGACGGTTCCGAAGCACAAGGGAACCGAAAAGCTCCGCCTGCAGATAAAGCGAAGGCTCTCCGAGCTCAGAAAGGAGCTTGAAAAGCAGAGGCAGGTGAAGAAGGGAGGTGGCGGGCCTTCTATAGCAGTCAAAAAGGAAGGAGCCGCTCAGATAGCCCTCGTCGGCCTTCCAAACGTCGGCAAGAGCTCCCTCCTGAGGGCCCTCACGAACGCGGACGTTGACGTGGCGAGCTACGCCTTCACGACAGTCCAGCCCATCCCGGGGATGATGCACCATCGAGACGTTCAGATACAGCTCGTCGAGGTTCCAGGCCTCGTTGAGGGGGCCGCCCTCGGAAAGGGTATGGGGCCCCAGCTCTTGAGCGTCGTGAGAAACGCAGACGCTATAGCCATAGTGATCGACCTCTCCCGGGA
>WAKU01000046.1 GCA_015523195.1 Thermococcus sp. | reverse complement strand
ACCCCCGACTATGAGCCACTACTACTCAGAGGAGCCAAGCACACCGTTGAAGACCAAGACGATAGAGGTCTGCCTCAGGGGCCAGTGCTTCAAGTTCATCACTGTCAGCGGGGTATTCTCCTTCGGAAAGCTCGACCGCGGGACTGAGCTCCTCATAGAGAGCATGCTTCTCGAAAGGAACTGGCGCGTCCTCGATTTAGGCTGCGGCTACGGAGCAATAGGCATAGTCGCCTCCCGCTTCGTTGGTTATGTTGTAATGACCGATGTGAACAGGCGAGCCGTCAGTACGGCGAGGAAAAACTTAAAAATCAACGGCGTTAGGAACGCTGAAGTCAGGTGGGGGAGCCTCTACGATCCTGTGGTCGGGGAGAGGTTCGATTCCATAATAACCAATCCACCCATCCACGCTGGAATGGGACTGCTGAGGGAAATAGTTATAAACGCTCCCCGGCATCTCAACGATGGTGGACTGCTCCAGCTCGTCGTTAAAACCAAGCAGGGGGCCCGGCGCATCCGCTCCCTGATGGAGGAGAGTTTCACCGAAGTGCGAGAGCTTGCTAAGGGGTCGGGATATAGGGTGTATGCCGGGATCGCCTAGCCTGGGATGGCGCGGGCCTTGAGAGCCCGTGTCCGCTTGGACACCGGGGTTCAAATCCCCGTCCCGGCGCCAAAATCCACCTGATAAGCATATCGGAGGTGCGTTCGTGATGACCGACAACTTCAGGCATATAGTCCGCGTTGCGGGTGTTGATCTGAACGGAAACAGGCAGCTTAGATGGGCCCTTACGGGAATCAAGGGCATTGGAATAAACTTTGCCACGATGGTGCTCAGAGTGGCCGGCATAGACCCGTACATGAAGACCGGCTACCTCACCGACGAGCAGGTTAAGAAGCTTGAGGAGATAATAGCCGATCCCGTCAAGCACGGCATCCCCTCATGGGCCGTCAACAGGCCGAAGGACTACGAGACGGGTAAGGATCTGCACCTCGTCACCGCCAAGCTCGTCATGGCCTGGCGCGAGGACGTCAACAGGCTCAGGCGTATAAGGGCCTACCGCGGTATAAGGCACGAGCGCGGCCTGCCGCTCCGCGGCCAGAGGACGAGGTCCAACTTCAGGCATGGAACTACGATCGGTGTAAGCAGGAAGAAGAAGTGAGGTGGTGTAAATGGGAGACCCTAAGAGGCAGAGGAAGAGGTATGAGACTCCCTCTCATCCCTGGATCAAGGAGAGGCTCGACCGCGAGAGGGTCCTCATGAGGAAGTACGCGCTCAAGAACAAGAAGGAGCTCTGGAGGCATGAGACCCAGCTCAAGGAGTTCAGGCGCAGAGCCAGGAGGCTCCTCGCAGCCCGTGGAAAGCAGGCGGAGATCGAGAGGGAGCAGCTCCTCCAGAGGCTCCACAGGCTCGGCCTCCTCCCTGCGGATGCGGTTCTCGATGACGTCCTCTCTCTCACCCTTGAGGACATCCTCAGCAGGAGGCTCCAGGCCATGGTCTACAGAAAGGGCCTCGCAAGGACGATCAAGCAGGCCCGGCAGCTCATAGTTCACGGCCACATAGAGGTCAACGGCCAGGTCATCCGCTCGCCGGGCTACCTCGTCCTCCGCGAGGAGGAAGACGCTATCACCTACTCTAAGAACTCCCCCTTCGCCAAGGAGGGACACCCTGAGAGGATTGTTATTGAACAGGCGAAGCAGGGTGAGGCCGCATGAGCGATGGTGAGCAGGTCAACCTGAGGAAGAAGGAGAAGTGGGGTGTTGCCCATATCTACTCAAGCTACAACAACACGATAATACACATAACCGACATCACGGGGGCCGAAACCGTCAGCAGGTGGAGCGGTGGCATGGTCGTCAAGGCCGACAGGGACGAGCCGTCCCCTTACGCGGCGATGATAGCGGCGAGAAGAGCGGCCGAAGAAGCCATGGAGAAGGGCTTCGTTGGGGTTCACATCAAGGTCCGGGCCCCAGGGGGGAGCAAGAGCAAGAGCCCAGGCCCCGGTGCACAGGCAGCCATACGTGCCCTCGCGAGGGCTGGCCTCAGAATCGGACGGGTTGAGGACGCCACACCGATCCCCCACGACGGCACCAGGCCCAAGGGTGGAAGGCGCGGAAGGCGCGTCTGACCCGTTAAACTTCTTTTTTGGTGATAGCCATGGTGGAGTTTGAGATTCTTGAGAGGAAGGAGGACGCCGTTAAGTTCATTCTCAGGGGAGTGGATACAGCCTTTGCCAACGCACTGAGGAGGAGCATCCTCGCCGAGGTTCCGACCTTTGCGGTTGACGAGGTCGAGTTCTTTGAGAACGACTCGGCGCTCTTCGATGAGATAATCGCCCACAGGCTCGCGATGATACCCCTCACCACTCCTTCCGAGAGGTTCTCGCTCGATTCCCTCGATCTCGAAGACTACACCGTTACCCTCTCCCTTGAGGCAGAGGGGCCGGGGATGGTGTACTCCGGTGACCTGAAGAGTGACGATGAGGGCGTGAAGTCGGCCAACCCGAACATTCCGATAGTGAAGCTCGCGGAGGGGCAGAGGGTCATGCTTAACGCCTACGCCAAGCTCGGCCGTGGAAAGGACCACGCCAAGTGGCAGCCTGGTTTCGCCTACTACAAATACCTGACCAAGATACACGTCGACAAGTCTCTCCCGGGGTGGGAGGAGCTTAAGGAGCTCGCAGAAAGGAGGGGGCTTCCAACGGAGGAGACGGAGGGGGAGCTCATCATTACCACGACCAAGGCGTTTTACCTCCCCCGGAAGTTCGAGCCCCACTGGGGCAGAGAAATCAGGGAGGAGATAATTCCCAATGCGTTCGTCTTTACTGTGGAAAGCAATGGAGAACTCCCCGTTGAGGAAATGGTGGCCACAGCACTTAAGATACTGATGAGGAAGAGCGATAGATTTATAAACGAACTCCATAAATTAGCCGACTGACGCGGGGGTTGCCGAGCCTGGTCAAAGGCGGTGGACTCAAGATCCACTCCCGTAGGGGTTCCGGGGTTCAAATCCCCGCCCCCGCATTAGTTCACGCTCACCCCGTCGGACCTGTCGGTTTCCCATGTGAGAGATTAAGGAGGTATGTGCATGGTTAAGAGAACGGGCCCAACCGATATCAACCTGAGAAGGCTCATTCGCTACCTCAGAAAGAAGTCCAACGAGGAAGGAGTTAAGATATGGAAGGACATCGCCTGGCGCCTTGAGAGACCCAGAAGGCAGAGGGCGGAGGTGAACCTCAGCAGGATCAACCGCTACACCAAGGAGGGCGATACCGTCATCGTCCCTGGAAGCGTTCTCGGTGCAGGGAAGATCGAGCATGGTGTCACCGTTGTCGCGTGGAAGTTCAGCGAGACTGCAAAGAGGAAGATAGTCGAGGCCGGTGGAGAGGCCCTTACGATTGAGGAGTTCATTGAGAGAAACCCCCGCGGTAGCGGAGTTATCATAATGGAGTGATGGGCCATGAGGGTTATCAACGCTGAGGGACTCATACTCGGGAGGCTGGCTTCAAAGGTCGCCAAAATGCTCCTCGAGGGAGAGGAGGTCGTGATAGTCAACGCCGACAAGGCCATCATAACCGGCAACAGGGAGGACGTCTTTGCCAAGTACAAAAGGAGAACCACACTCAGGACCAGAACCAACCCGAGAAGGGGGCCGTTCTACCCGAAGAGGAGCGATGAGATCGTGAGGAGGACTATCAGGGGAATGCTCCCGTGGAAGACGGACAAGGGCCGGAAGGCCTTTGGGAGGCTGAGGGTGTACGCGGGCATCCCCAAGGAGTTTGAGGGGAAGAACCTTGAGAGCATAAGCGAGGCACACATGTCAAGGCTCGCCACTCCAAAGTACGTTACCGTTGGGGAGGTAGCCAAGTTCCTTGGTGGAAAGGTTTGAGGTGGTTGTTATGAGGGTCATACAGACTTCGGGCAAGAGGAAGACGGCGATAGCAAGGGCCACCATACGGGAGGGAAAGGGCCGCGTCAGGATAAATCACAGGCCCGTTGAGCTAATCGAGCCGGAGATAGCGCGCTTTACCATAATGGAACCCCTCATCCTCGCCGGTGAGGGAGTGGTCGGAAAGGTTGATGTGGACGTTAAGGTTAGCGGGGGCGGCTTCATGGGCCAGGCCGAAGCGGCGAGGGTTGCCATAGCCAGGGCGCTGATAGAGTGGACTAACGACGTGAACCTGAAGGAAAAGTTTATGAAGTACGACAGGACCATGCTCGTCGGGGACAGCAGGAGGACCGAGCCCCACAAACCCAACCGCTCCACGAAGGGGCCGAGGGCCAAGAGGCAGAAGTCGTACCGTTGACCCATTTAAACTTTGAGGTGTGGAAGATGATAGTTCCCGTCAGGTGCTTCACCTGCGGAAAGGTCCTGGCAGACAAATACTACGTCTTTAAGGAGAGGGTCGAGAAGGGTGAAGACCCGGAGAAGGTGCTCGATGACCTCGGCGTTGAGAGGTACTGCTGCAGGAGGACCCTCCTCAGCCACGTTGAGCTCATAGACCAGGTAATGGTGTACAAGGTGTACTAAAACCACCTTTCTTGAGGGGGCCGTGGGGTAGCTTGGTCTATCCTCCCGGCTTGGGGTGCCGGAGACCCGGGTTCAAATCCCGGCGGCCCCACCAAAATTTGCACTGGTCGGGTTGGAGTTGAGAACGGGGTGGTAGGCCGTGTTTAAGTATACCCGCTTTGAAAAAGCCCGCATCATCGGTGCAAGGGCGCTCCAGATAGCGATGGGGGCTCCAGTGTTAGTTGACGTTCCCGAGGGTTCAACCCCCCTCCAGGCGGCTATGATAGAGTTCGAAAAGGGTGCTATCCCCATAACAGTGATAAGACCGGGCTGATGGAGATGACCGTGATAGAGAACGTAGTCGGCAGGGTCGCCGTGCTCAGGGGTGGCAGGTATTCCATTGAGGTGGACGTGCTGACGAGCTCGGGCTTTGGAAGGTTCGCGGCACCTGTGGATGAGAATCCCTCCCTGTACGTGGCCGAGGCCCACAGGGCCGTCAGCGAGGTGGACGAGATAATAGGGCCCGAGCTGATAGGCTTTGATGCCAGCGATCAGGAGCTCATAGACAGCTACCTCTGGGAGATAGACGGCACCGAGAACCTCAGCCACATAGGGGCGAACACAGCCCTCGCCGTTTCAATAGCCGTTGCTAAGGCAGCCGCCAGCGTGAAGAAGATGCCCCTCTACAGCTACATCGGGGGCACTTTCACTACCGAGCTCCCGGTCCCGATGCTCCTCCTGGCCGGTGATAGCGACTTCGACTACTACATCCTGGTGAGGGACATAATGGAGATAACCGATGTCGTTGATGGTGCCGTTAAGGTAATGGAATCTGCAGGATCGGTGAACATTGAGGAGCTCTCAAGGGCGACGGAGAGGGCTGGTGAGGAGCTGGGCCTTGAAGTCAGCCTCGGTATAGCCCAGAAGAACCCCATGGACATGGAGAAGCTCCTCGGTCTCGTGGAAGACAACAACATAACTTACGTGAAGCCAGTTGGGGGAGAGGAGCTGTTCCTTGAGCTCATAGCAGGAACCCACGGCGTTTTCATTGATGGGGAAAACCTCTTCAGGGAGAAGGGAATACTCGACAGGCGCTACTACAACGCCCTCTCCATAAAGCCCATAAACCTCGGAACGCTCACCGACCTCTTCAACCTTGTGAACGATGTTAAGTCCGAGAGGATCGTCCCGATCCTGGCCGAGGCCAGGTACGAATCCTCTGATGAGGCCCTTCCCCACATAGCGGTTGGGCTCAGGTGCCCCGCCATTATATTAGGTAGGGACTCCGTCTCCAAACTGAACGAGCTCAACCGCATTGCTGAGGATCTTGGGGAGAGGGGCAGGATTATAACATTTGAAAGCTGAAGGGAGGTTGGAAGGATGGAGGAATATCTGGTTCCACTCGATCAGTACCTTGCCGCTGGCGTCCACATAGGGACCCAGCAGAAGACCCAGGACATGAAGAAGTTTATATACCGGGTTAGACAGGACGGTCTCTACGTCCTCGACGTCAGGAAGACCGATGAGAGGCTTCGCGTAGCGGGCAGGTTCCTCGCAAGGTTCGACCCGGAGAGCATCCTGGCGGTCAGCGTCAGACTCTACGGCCAGAAGCCTGTCAAGAAGTTCGGTGAGGTCACGGGCGCCCGCGCGATCCCGGGGAGGTTTCTCCCTGGAACAATGACCAACCCTCAGGTCAAGAACTTCATCGAGCCTGACGTGCTCATCGTTACAGACCCGAGGGCCGATCATCAGGCAATGAAGGAAGCGGTTGAGATAGGCGTACCCATAGTTGCTCTCGTTGACACCGAGAACTTCCTCAGCTACGTTGATCTCGCGATACCAACGAACAACAAGGGAAGGAAAGCTTTAGCTCTCATCTACTGGATCCTCGCGAGGGAGATACTCTACAACAGGAAGGAGATCGAGAGCAGGGAGGACTTCAAGATACCCGTTGAGGACTTTGAGATGAGGATCATAAGGACTTGAGGGGAAGGTTTTTAATCCCTCCCCTTTAGTTTAGCTCGCGCGGGGGTGCCCGAGCCTGGCCAAAGGGGGCGGACTTAAGATCCGCTGCCGTAGGGCTGCGCGGGTTCGAATCCCGTCCCCCGCACCAAAGCTTTAAAAGACTACGCAGTGTTGTTGATACGTTCAAGATCATGGGGTGAGATGGTATGGCAAGGTTTCCGGAAGCTGAGGCAAGGATCTTTAGAAAGCTCGTCTGCATGCGCTGCGGTGCTACAAACCCGTGGGGAGCCAAGAAGTGCAGAAAATGCGGGTACAAGGGGCTCCGTCCCAAGGCAAGGGAGCCGCGCGGTGGAGCAGGGCGCTGAGGTCTACTCCTTTAATTTCTCCAAAATATCTTCCATGAACTTTATTCCCTCCTCCAAGAGCCGTTCTCCATCGTCCGTGAGTTTGTAGTACTTTCTTGATGGCTTTCCCATTTCCTGCTCCTGCCATTCCGCCGTTACGTACCCATCTTTTTCCAGCTTGTAGAGAACCACGTATGAGCTCACCGTGGCAGGCTCAAAGCCGAAGGTTTCTTTTATCTTCTGCTTCAGCTCGTAGGCGTACATGGGTCTCTCCCTGAGGAGTCTGAGTATGTAAAGCCAGAGAACTTCCTTTGTTATCTTTCTCCTCAGCCGTTCTATTGGATCCGACATGCTTCCACCCCATTCCTTTGTGTTCTGTGAAATATTTTATGCCAGTGTAATTTAAGGTTTTGGGAAACCCTTTTAATGCCTTCCAGCTATATGAATGCGGGGGAAGGGAATGAACTTTGATCTAAACGGTATGGTCGGAGACCTTGGTTTCGGTGGTATAGCGGGCTTTGTAACAGGGTACGCGCTAAAGAAGTTCATGAAGATAGTCCTGACGATACTCGGTGCCTACATCCTGAGCCTATTCTGGCTCCAGCAGAAGGGCGTCCTCACCATAAACACTGAAAAGCTCTTCAACCTTACTGGCTCGGCCGCTTCCCAGGTCGTTGGCCTCGCCCAGAAGGCCATAGGAATACTCCCCGGAACCACGGCTTTCGTGGCTGGCTTCTACTTGGGCTTCCAGAAGGGTTAAGGCCATTTCTTTTTTAAAGAAAAGGTGGTTAAACCCTGCCCCTGTAAAGTATCCTGACCAGTTCCTCTGGAAGGCCCTCTCTCCTTATCCTGTCCTCCACTACCCCCTTGTCGTAGTCCACTTCAAAGAACCTCACGTGGAGAGTGTCAGTATCAACCAAAGCGAAGGTTGGCCTGTGCCCTTTGTCCGGTGGGTAGCCTATGCTCCCTGGGCACACTACCCTGCCGTACCTTGTCATGGCGTTTACCGGGTATCTCGGGGAGGCGACAAAGAGTATCTCATAATCCTTCACTGCCCTCATGATGCTGTTGTAATAACTCGTAGGCTGATCAGGCAGGACAACACCTCCAAACGGTTCAAAGGGACTGCCGTACACCCCGAATATGTCGTTCTTGCCGATTCTGTCCACGAGATATATCGGAACGTCCCTTATAAACTCCCTTCCCTCGTGTCCTAACCTCTCCCAACTGTACTGGAGGGCTTTCTTGATGAAATCCGGATAGCTGAGCTTTTTGATATAATCCAAACCCTCCCCGTGGGGGTCGCTCTCGGCTATCGCCTGATCGAACTCCCCCCTTATCAAGCTTACCTTCTTCTCTTCCATGAGGCTCTCAAGGACTTTGATGACTTCAGTTGGGTATGGAAAGAGGCCCACCAAGTTACCGAGGATGTAGTACTTCTCTATAGTGTGACCCTCTTCCTTTAGCTTTTCAATCCTCTCAAGGGCCGCCGTTAGAGCCGGAAGGTTCCCGTTTACGTTGGCCAGAACCGCCACGTAAGTCATTCTCTCACCTCCTGTTTTTCTTACCATACTATACTAAAATTCTTTGGTATTTAAGCGTTTCGCCGATGCCTGTGAAGTGCCGCACATTAAGCGGACCGGAGGGGACTGCTCCTTTCTATCCCCTTTAACGTGGGTTTGGAGAAAGGTGGTGTAGAAGGAGTTTGGTGCGGTGGCCGGGATTTGAACCCGGGCCAGCGGCGTGGCAGGCCGCTGTCCTGGCCAGGCTAGACTACCACCGCGTGCCCGACCTGTAGGTATTCACCCAAGGGCCGCTTATAAGTTTTTCGGTGCTCTTAGGAGAGCCTCCAGGTGGTTAAATTTATAAAGCGTTCCTCTGAATGGTTAGCTGGCAGTGCCCCGGTGGCCTAGTCTGGATAGGGCGCAAGGCTGCGGACCTTGAGGTCCGGGGTTCAAATCCCCGCCGGGGCGCCATTCTAACAAACCTCGCCTGTGCGACGTTGGAGCCTCGCTCCAAAGCACGGGGCGGTAGTTCCGTTGAGTTTGATCAAGGGCCGCATGTCATTCTCGGAGATTCTCAATTTTAAGTTGGTTTGTTCCTTCACGACGACGTACTTCATCTTCCGTATCACCGTGGGACTATGCCGGAGGGTACTAAACACTTTCTTTAACCTCCGGTTCAGAACGTAAGCGAATTAAAGGAAAAGATCATTCGCCCGTTGCCCCCTTAAGGGCGTCCTTGCAGGGACAGCGCCTTTCCACCGGGATGTACTTGATGGCCTTCATCAGGAGGAGCTTAATGTCCTCACCCTTCCGTGCCATGAGCTCGACGACTTCCTTGTGGGTGAGCTTCTCCCTGCTTATTCCAGCCGCGAAGTTTGTGACTATAGCAACGCTGGCGTAGCACATCTCAAGCTCCCTCGCGAGGGCAGCCTCGGGGCACTGGGTCATCCCGACGACGTCGGCACCGAGTACCTTTAGGGCCCGTATCTCAGCCCTCGTCTCGAAGCGCGGGCCTTCCATGCAGGCGTAGGTTCCTGCAGGGTGATACCTGAAGCCTAACTCCCTTGCGGAGCTGATCAGGGCCTTTCTCAGCTCGGGGCAGTAGGGATCGGTGAAGTCCACGTGGGCAACGAACTTCCTGTCGTGGGGGCTTTCCTCGCCGTCGTAGAAGGTGTAGTGTCTCGTCTTGGTGAAGTCCATGAGCTGGTCGAGGATCACAAAGTCGCCCGGCCTCATCTCGGTGTTCAGGGAGCCAACCGCAGAGGTGGAGAGGATTCTCTCGACTCCGAGCTCATGTAGCGCCCAGATGTTCGCCCGGTAGTTCACCTTGTGGGGTGGGACTGCATGCTTTTCTCCGTGTCTCGCGAGGAAGGCTATTTCCTCCCCCTCGTATTCGCCGATCTTGACCCTGACCTTCCCGTAGGGCGTGCTCACGAACTCCTCCCTCAAGTTCTGGAGGAGCTTGGGGTCGTAGACACCGGAGCCTCCAATTATGGCTATCCTGGGCATGGTATCACCAGCCTTACTGTTGCGAGGGTCTTATAAACCCTTTGAAGCTTTCCCCTCTATCAGCTTCCTGTGGTCGGCGGCTTTCTCGCCGAGCTCCCTGTCGGCACTTTCTCCCACGGCCCTGTCGAGCACCTTAACCAGTATCTCCCCCATGAGCCACGAGCCCCATTTTCTGTCCTTCACTTCAGTGGCAGCCTCTATGGCCCCGTCGATATCTCCGTCCCTGAGCTTTGCGAGGGCTATCGCACCGAAGGCAAGGGATCTGAAATAAGGCTCCTCTATCGGCGCCGCAAACCTCTCCGCAGCCTTTATCTCACCCAACCTGGCCAGGTACGTTGTCACCTTTACGAGAACCGCTTCGCTCTCAGTCCTCCTCCCGATTTCCAAGACAACCGGGAGGTACTCCCCACCTATCCTCCCCTCAAGGAGCTCGTCCATCACCGCCTTGGCAACGGCATCGAATTCATCCGGTTCAAGGCTCAGTTTTCCGATGAGTCCCCCGAGCAGTGAGGGCTTGTCCACGGTCTTCCTCGCGAGATAGGCCGCTACCTCTCCTTTTCTATCGTGCTTGAGGGAGTTCACTACTTCCGCTACCGTGTCAACTTTTCCCTTTGAGAGGAATCCCAATAGGAAACGCTCCATAAGTCTTATTCCCTTCTCCTCCTCGAGTCCCTTCACGGCTTCCGCGAACTTGCCGTATGTATCCTCGGACAGGTCGCTTTCCGAAAGTCGCCTCCCGAGCTCCTCTGAGGCTTTCACGAGAAAGCGTCCATCCATCTTGGACATGAGAGCCAGAACCGTTGCAAACTGCTCCCTGGAGAGGTACCATTGGGATATCGTGTAGTACGCCTCCGACCTCGTTTCGTCGTCTTCTATCCTCTCCGCGATGAGCGCCGCCTTTCTCAACTTGCCTTTTTTAACGAGGTTCTTCACTATCCCGAGCAGTATCGCGTCCTTCTCCCCCGAAGACATGTCCAGGGCATAAAAGGCCGCCTCCTCATCCAGGCCCTGGGCCATCGCGGCCAGTGCAATCTCCTTCAGAAGGTCGTCTCTGATGGGCCCCCTCAGGAGGAGGGCGCTCTCATAGGCCTGCTGTAGGGTGGCCTTGGCGAGATCTCCGCTTCCGGCCCTGTGGAGGTATTTAGAAACGTCAAGGAGTGCCTTTATCATTAGAACAGGATTGTCTATTTCCTCAACGGACGAGACCGCGAGCTTAAACGCGAGCTTTGCCTCGGGTATTCCGAGTTCCATTAACCTGAGGGCGATCCTCGAGAGCGTGATAGTTCGAATGTAATCATCGGGTATTTCCTTCGCGATCTTTAGAACTGATAGGAAGGTTTCCCTATCTTCGGTGTGTTTTTGGTTCACACCCTTTCACCAAATCAAATAAGACCTCCAAAATATTTAATCCTTGCGAATTGAGCTTCTTGTTTAATCACGTCAAACAACGAAATCAGTTTAACTCTTCGTAAACAACGCTGACGGTCTCGCCGTCGTCGAGGGCGACGAAGCTCACCTTCATTCTTTTCTTTCCCCTCTGGTCTACCACAAGGAAATCTGGCTTTGAGAGGTACTTGCTACCAGGGATCTCCCAGATATCGTTGTAAAACATCTTCAGCTCCTTCAGGAACCTGACTGGGTTCCTCCTTATCACGGTTGTCATGGGCATCACCGGTAATATCTACAACTTCAAAGTATAAAAACCTTTCTAAAGACGATTGTTAACAGTTATGTCGGCAATAGTCGATTAAACTGCCAGTTCAGCGGGTTCCTGAGGTTCTATTTAGCCGAGGTTAAGAGAAGGGTTATAAACTTTGGCCTGCATCGGTCTCTGGTGAGATTGATGGCC
This sequence comes from Thermococcus sp., assembly GCA_015523195.1. GTDB lineage: Archaea > Methanobacteriota_B > Thermococci > Thermococcales > Thermococcaceae > Thermococcus. Next base: position 40,314 of record WAKU01000046.1, on the reverse strand, counting down.
TTGGAAAAGCTTGGGAAGGCCCTTAACAGTGCACTCCGAAAGCTGGCGCGCTCAGGTACCGTTGATGAGGCCCTGATTAAGGACGTCGTGAGGGATATCCAGAGGGCCCTGCTCCAGTCGGACGTCAACGTAAGACTTGTCCTCCAGCTTACCCGGAGGATACAGGAAAGGGCCCTTAAGGAGAAGCCCCCTGCTGGTATGAGCCCCAAGGAGCACGTCGTTAGGATCGTCTACGAAGAGCTAACCAACCTCCTGGGCAGGGAGGCGGTTCCGTTAGAGATAAGGGAGAAGCCCACTGTTCTACTCACCGTCGGCATACAGGGCTCCGGGAAGACCACGACGATAGCGAAGCTCGCGAGGCACCTGCAGAGGAGGGGCTATAGGGTTGGCATCGTGTGCACCGACACCTGGAGGCCCGGGGCCTATCATCAGCTCAAGCAGCTCGTGGAACCGATAGGGGTGGAGGTCTTCGGCGACCCCAGTGAGAAGGATGCGATAAAGCTCGCGAGGGAGGGGGTCGAGTACTTTAAGGGTAGGGGCGTCGATGTTGTAATAGTTGACACCGCCGGGAGGCACAAGGAGGAGAAAGGGCTTATCGAGGAGATGAGGCAGATAAGCGCTGCCATAAGGCCCCATGAGGTCATCCTCGTGATAGATGGCACGATAGGACAGCAGGCATACCACCAGGCCCTCGCCTTCAAGGAGGCCACTCCAATCGGTTCCATAATCGTCACGAAGCTTGACGGGAGTGCGAAGGGCGGTGGTGCGCTCTCGGCCGTTGCGGCAACCGGCGCGCCGATAAAGTTCATCGGCGTTGGCGAGAGGATCGAGGACTTGGAGCCCTTCGACCCGAAGCGCTTCGTCTCGAGGCTCCTCGGTCTCGGCGACATAGAGGGACTACTCGAAAAGTTTGAGGAGCTCCAGAAGAAGAAGCAGCTCAAAGAGGAGGACGTTGAGAAGTTCCTGAGGGGGAAGTTCAGCCTCAAGGATATGTACGCCCAGCTTGAGGCAATGCAGAACATGGGACCCCTCAAGCAGATCCTCCAGATGATCCCGGGCCTTGGCTACAGCCTGCCGGATGAGGCCCTCAAGGTTGGGGAGGAAAAGCTGAGGAAATACAGGGTGATAATGGACTCCATGACGGAGGAGGAGCTTGAGAATCCCGACCTCATAAACTACTCCCGCGTGAGGCGGATTGCGAGGGGCTCTGGGACCTCGGCAAAGGAGGTAAGGGAACTGCTCTCACAGTATCAGCAGATGAGGAAGATGTTCAAGAGCCTGGATAAGAGGAAGCTCGCCAAGATGGCCAAGAACTTCAACTTTGGGGGGTTGGGATTATGATGGAGGCCATAATCCTGATCGTGGCCCGCCCTGGAAAGGAGAACGAGGTCTACGAGGCCTTAAAGGCCCATCCGGCCGTTAAGGAGATATACCGTGTGTACGGGGAGTACGACGTTCTCCTCAGGATAGAGGTCGAGGACATAAAGGGCCTCGACAGCTTTCACGACGGGCTCCTCAGGAAGCTTGGTGAGGGGGATATAGAGCTCACAGAGACCCTGATAGCGAGCACCTACGGGATAAAGTGATGGGGGGCCCGGTTTGGAAGTTGAGGGGGAGCCCATTGCTACAATTGACTTGGTTACACTTGAAGTTAGGGTTCACAGGAGGGTTACCTTCAAGTGCATCGAGGACTGTGGAAAGTGCTGCATGGAGCTCGAAGTTCCCCTCCGGGACGAGGATGTGGTCAGGATAGAGGATCTCGGCTACAGCGCCTGGGAGTTCGTGGACTACGAGAAGATGTTCTACCGGGAGGGCAAGTTCCTTGGCTATGCCCTCAAGAAGAGGCCCTACGATGGGGCGTGCGTCTTCCTCGATCCAGAGACAAAGAGATGCCGCATCTACTCCCGCCGCCCACTCGCGTGCAGGCTCTATCCCTTCGTCTTCGTCAGGAGGGGAACCGTTATGGAGGTCTACATCAGAGAAGACGGCCTCTGCCCCGGGATCAACCACCCGGAGGGGGAGCAGGTTGACGCGGACTTCATCCTCCGTGAGTACGGCGATGTGATTGAGGGCTACCGGCTGAGCCTCGGGTCGGATGGGGAGCGGTGACCGAAACGTATTTATACATTTTCTTGTTAATTCATGGGCACCGGAGGTGGTTTTATGGGCCAGTTGAAGTCAGTGAAGGAGAAGTTGAGGCTCATCAACGTATTGAGGCTGCTCAAGGAAAACTACACATACGAGGAGCTCTCGAAGATAACCGGGCTTCCCATAACCGTTCTCAACAGGTACGTTAGGGGCAAGGTGCTGCCGAGCAGCGAGAGGACGAGGGAGCTGTTAGAACTGCTGGGCCAGTACGTTGATCTCCCTTCCGAGGTGTACAGGAGGCTTCACTTTGACAGCAGGGGTTTCTTCGACAGCATGTCGGTGCTCAGCGATACCTCCCTCATGTCCCTCCTCGCGGAGGATATAGCAAGCCGCTTCTCTGACCTTGAGATAGACAAGATCCTCACGGCTGCAACAGACGGGATACCCCTCGCCGTCTACATCGGAAGGGAGATGGGTGTTGATGTTGTCTACGCGAAGAAGAAGAAGGAAGTCGGAATCGAGAAGTTCTACGAGGTGAACTACGTCTCAAGTGCCTCCGGGAGCTTGAGCACCCTCTACCTCCCCACGTGGGCCGTTGGAAAGGGGGAGAGGGTCCTGATCGTTGACGACGTCATAAGGAGCGGGGAAACCCAGAGGGCCCTCGCCGAACTCTGCAGTATGGCCGGTGCGAAGCCCGTCGGAATGCTCTTCCTCGTCAGCGTTGGCGACATAGTTGAAAAGCTCAGGGATGAGTACTCAATCCCTGTTGAAAGCATAGTGACCCTGGAGAGATAGCCATGAGGTTCATGGTCTACAACGTTGAGGGGCTGACGATCCCGGTCGATGCCGAGCCCGGCGTGCCCTTTACCTTCCACTGCCCCGCGGAAGAGTGCGGCAGGGAGCTAAACATGGAGGGTGAGATAGTCGGGGTTTTCAGGGAGGAGTTCGACCGGGTTCTTAAGGATACCATCTCCTCCAATCCAAACTTCGAGCCGATATCCGGGATATCCGTGAGGAAGTACGTTTTCAGGGGCACCGTCAACGGGATCAGGGTTGAGCTTCCCGCTGAGAGCGTCGAGGACTTCGCCCAGCGCTTCGTGGAATCCTCGGGCAGTTTCATAATCCTTCGCTGATCCCGAGTTTGATGGAGGGCTTCTCCTTAACTATGTCCATTACAACGCTCGTGTTGGTCTTTTCCACGCCCTCCAGCGAGAGAAGCCACTTCACAAAGCGGTTCATGTCGGCCCTGTCCCTGAACTTTGCGACGACGATTATGTCGTACTCTCCGGTGACGTCGTAGACCTGCATGACCCTCGGGTTCTCGGCTATCTCCTCCTCGATCCGGACTATATCCTTCCCCCGGGCTTTTATCCCGACCACGGCCGTGAGTCCAAAGCCGACCCTCTCGTAGTCTATGCCCACGTAAAAACCCCTTATGATCCCCTCCTCTTCCATCCTCTTTATCCTGTTGTAAACCGTGCCAACCGCAACCCCGACTGCCTTCGCTATCTCCCTGTAGGACATTCTCGCGTTCTCCTGAAGGAGTTCGAGTATCCTCCTGTCCAGTTCGTCCATCCCAACCCCCCACACTACTTTACCGCAAACTTTAAATACCCTCCGCTGAAGGTTGTAGCGGGCCGTGGACCGGTAGCCTAGCCAGGATAGGGCGGCGGCCTCCTAAGCCGCAGGTCCGGGGTTCGAAGCCCCGCCGGTCCGCCAAAAGCCATTTATACCCCTCACCCAACCCTTCTTGGTGGTGCTTATGGCTTTCCTGAACGTTGTCCCCCTTGAAGAAGCCCTTAGGGTTGTAGAATCCTTTAACCTAACCCCCTCCGTTGAGGAAGTCGCCTTGGATGAGGCCCTCGGCAGGGTTTTGGCCGAGGACGTTGTCTCTCCTATAGACGTCCCGCCCTTCGACAGGGCCACGGTGGACGGCTACGCCCTCCGCGCCGAGGACACCTTCATGGCAAGCGAGGCCCGACCCGTTCGGCTCCACGTTGTTGGCGAGGTTCACGCGGGCGAGGTTTACCCTGCCCTTGTTGGGAAGGGCTCGGCGGTCTACATATCCACCGGTGCCCCGCTACCGGAGGGGACTGACGCGGTTGTGCAGTTCGAAGATGTAGAACGCGAGGACGATGAGATAGTTCTCTACAAGCCAGCCTATCCATCCCTTGGCGTTATGAAAGCTGGCACAGACATTTCAAGGGGAAAGATGCTGCTTAAAAAGGGAACCAGGCTCACGTTTAAAGAAACGGCCCTGCTCTCCGCCATCGGGATTGGGAGGGTTAGGGTCTTCAGGAGGCCGAAGGTAGCTGTAATAAGCACTGGAAACGAGATCGTTCTGCCCGGGAGGGAGCTTGGGCCCGGACAGATATACGACATAAACGGGAGGGCTGTCACCGATGCGATCAGGGAGCTCGGAGCAGAGGCCTGCTTCCTCGGGGTTTCAGGGGACGACGCCAAGAACTTAGCGAGACTGATAGTTGAGGGAGTATCGAAGTGTGACTTGGTTCTCATAAGCGGAGGGGCGAGCGGGGGGATAAGAGACCTCACGAGTTCGATCGTGGAGCGCTTGGGGAGGCTCTACGTCCACGGCATAGCGATCCAGCCGGGCAAACCGACGATAATAGGTGAGATAGACGGAAAGCCTGTATTTGGCCTTCCCGGCTACCCAACGAGCTGCCTCACCAACTTCACCCTCCTCGTCGCACCGCTCCTCAGGCGGCTAATTGGAAGGGAGAGCGAGGTCAGGAAAACCAGAAAAAAGCTCGCTCACAAGGTCTTCTCCGTCAAGGGGAGGAGGCAGTTTCTGCCCGTGAGGATAGACGGCGAGAGGGCCGTACCAATACTCAAGGGGAGCGGGGCGGTTACGAGCTTCGTTGATGCGGACGGCTTCATAGAGGTTCCCGAGAACGTTGAGATACTGGAAGCCGGCGAGGAGGTTGAGGTCACCTTCTTCGGCTGATACAAAAACCTTTTTAGGCCCTTCTCCCCTCTCTTAGGAGGTGGAGGAGATGCTCGATATAAAGCTCATCCGCGAAAATCCAGAGGTCGTTAGGAAGGATCTCATCAAGCGCGGCGAAACCGATAAGCTCCCCTGGATAGATGAGATCCTCGAACTCGACAGGAAGTGGCGCCAGAACCTGAGGAAGATAAATCAGCTCAGGAAGGAGCGCAACCAGCTCGCGATCCAGATAGGAAAGCGCAAAAAGGCCGGTGAGCCGATAGATGATCTCCTGGCTAAAAGCAACGAGATAGTGAGGCAGATCGAGGCCCTTGAGGGGGAAGTCGAAGAACTCAGGAAGAGGATCGACTACTACCTCTGGAGGCTGCCGAACATAACCCACGAGACCGTCCCGATAGGAAAGGACGACACCGAAAACGTCCCGATACGGTTCTGGGGCAAAGCCAAGGTCTGGGAGGGCTTCCTTGAAAGCTTTAAGGAGCAGAGCCTCGGGAAGATGGAGTACGAGCTTTTGAGCTGGAGGCCGAGGCTCCACGTGGACATGCTTGAGCTTCTCCGCGGGGCAGACCTTGAGAGGGCCGCGAAGGTGAGCGGGTCGCGCTTCTACTACCTCATGAACGAGCTGGTCATACTCGACCTATCGTTGCTCCGCTTCGCCCTCGACAGGCTCATCGAGAAGGGGTTCACTCCCGTAGTCCCCCCCTACATGGTGCACCGCTTCGTTGAAGAGGGCGTCACGAGCTTTGATGACTTCGAGGACGTGATTTACAAGGTTGAGGGCGAGGATCTCTACCTGATCCCCACGGCTGAGCACCCGTTAGCTGGAATGCACGCCAACGAGATCCTCGATGGAAATGACTTACCGCTCCTCTACGTCGGGATTAGTCCGTGCTTCCGTAAGGAAGCTGGAACAGCTGGAAAAGACACGAAGGGGATCTTCCGCGTCCACCAGTTCCACAAGGTCGAGCAGTTCGTCTACTCAAGACCGGAGGAGAGCTGGGAATGGCATGAGAAGATCATACGGAACGCAGAGGAGCTCTTTCAGGCCCTTGAGATCCCCTACCGCGTCGTCAACATCTGCACCGGCGATTTGGGATACGTCGCAGCTAAAAAGTACGACATAGAGGCCTGGATGGCCGGCCAGGGCAAGTTCAGGGAGGTAGTTTCAGCGAGCAACTGTACGGAGTGGCAGGCGAGAAGGCTGAACATACGCTTCCGCGACAAGACCCATGAGAAGCCGCGCTTCGTCCATACGCTCAACTCGACCGCGATAGCGACTTCGAGGGCGATAGTTGCGATACTTGAGAACTTCCAGACAGAGGAAGGCGTCGTAAAGATCCCGAGGGTTCTCTGGAAGTACACGGGCTTCAAGGAGATTTTGCCGGCGAGCATGAAGGAGAAGTGCTGTGAGGGTTGAATCCCATTTTTAGCATTCACTCAGAAGAACCGGAGCCTGAAATTTAGAAACTTCTATCTTCTTTTTAAATGGGTCAATATGCTCACCATATCTTAGATTTTAGACTCCACCGCTCTCCCTCACCTTCCTCCTCACGTTCGGGTCGCGGTCGGCTATGACCTTGAGGGCCTCCTCAAAGCTCATCCAGTCCGGGACTTCCTCGTTGATGTAGATCCCTGTTCTCCCGATTCTGTCCCTCCTCGTGAGGACGTGGACGCGCTCCCTGACTATGTCAACGCTCACCCCAAGGGTTCTCGCGACCTCGCTCTCCCTTCCAACGACTTCCCTCTCGATGTGCCCTCTCTCGGTTGGGATTATGAGGACGAGCTTTTTGTTCACCCCTGGAACGCGCTCCCCCTTCTTGACCCCTGCCAAATCAATCGCCCCTCCCCAGCGGTAGAACTCAAGCTCCCTGTCTGTGGGCTCGATCAGCGGGAAGGTAACGGTAGTTTCCTCGTCTATCTCTATTACACCCTTTGTGAGGTGCCAGGGCGTTGCCATAACAATCCTTCTCCTCCTCACGAGGCCCTCAAGGGCGAGCTCGATGAGGTAGCTCGGAACCCTTATCGGGATGAAAACGTCAACGTCGCTGTCCCTTCTCACGTCTCCCCTGGCAACGCTACCGTAGAGCTGTGGCTCGAACTGGGAAAGGCGTTCCATTATTTTTAGGGCCTTCTCTCGCTTCTCCCTGAAGTAGCGCCACCTCCTTGGGGAGTAGACCACCTCCCTCTCGTCCCATACCCTAACGACCTTTTCCCGCGGCATCATCTCGAATTGAGCAGGACTTTTAAAAACATGCCTAACTTTTTAAGAGACGCCGCGGAGTTCTCCCTGGTGGGAAGGATGCCTGTGATAGGTATTAACCTGACGAAGGTTGAGTTCGAGAAGAGGGGTCTCCCCCCGATGGGGGGAAGGATAGAGGTCAATCTGACTCCCAAGGTGAGGGACATGCGCCTGGGTGAGATCCAGACCCCCGCCGGAAAAACTCAGGGAGTTGAGGTTCTCTTTAAGTATGAGGTGAACTACCGGCCGGATATAGCTGAGGGCACCCTTGAGGGGGCCGTTATGTACCTTCCTCAGAGGAAGGAGGACGTGGACAGAATCCTCGATGCCTGGGACGCGGGGAGAAAGGTTCCCCCCGAGGTCTTTGCGGAGGTCGTGAACTTCATAACCGCCGAGCTCAGTCCAATGCTCTTCGTCATAGCAAAGGAGATGAGGCTGCCCTACCACATACCCCTCCCTATGGTTGGGATAAAGCCCGGTGAGACGGGATGACGGTGGTAGTAAACGCGAGGAAAGGCGTTGATGAGAGAAAGCTCATGGTAGCAGCGAGACTCCTGAGGGAGGGCAGGCTCGTGGCTTTTCCCACGGAGACAGTCTACGGCCTCGGCGCCGATGCCCTGAACGCGGGGGCCGTTAGGAGGATCTTTGAGGTCAAGGGAAGACCAGCGGACAACCCGCTGATAGTCCACATAGCGGACATGGAGTGGCTTGGGAAGCTGGCGAGGAGGGTTCCGGAGACCGCGCTCACCTTGGCGAGGAGGTTCTGGCCCGGCCCCCTGACTCTCGTCCTGCCGGCGGAGGACAGGGTGCCTGCGGTGACGAGGGGCGGCTTAGACACCGTTGCCGTGAGGATGCCCGCCCATCCCGTTGCCCTCCGGCTCATTGAGCTTGCCGAAAGACCGGTGGCGGCCCCATCGGCGAACATAAGTGGTAGGCCGAGCCCCACGGATGCAGGCCACGTTGTGGAGGACTTCTACGGCAGGATAGAGTGCATAGTGGACGGCGGCCCAACGCCAATCGGCGTCGAGTCAACGGTCTTAGACCTGACAGGTGAGAGACCAGTTCTCCTGAGGCCGGGGGGCCTGCCCCTGGAGGAGGTTGAGAGGGTGGTGGGGCCCGTCGAAGTTCACCCTGCCGTTAGGGGACAGCTTGTGGACGTTGCCAAGTCGCCTGGGATGAAGTACAGGCACTACTCGCCCAGAGCCCGGGTGATCCTGGTTGAGGGTGATAGGGAAAAGGTAACCGCGAGGATCGATGAACTCGTGGATGAGCTCAGGAAGAAGGGGCTTAAGGTAGGTGTAATGGCAATGGAGATGCACCGGGCCGATGCCTTCTTCTACCTCGGCTCGTCAATCGAAGAGGTGGCCAGGAACGTTTTCAGGGGCTTGAGGGAGCTGGACAGGCGCGGCGTTGACGTCATCGTTGTCGAGGGAGTTGAGGAGAAGGGACTTGGAATGGCCGTTATGAACCGCCTCAGAAAGGCCGCAGGCTACACCGTGCTGAAGGCTTAGTTTGGATAAACTTAAATACGGTTCGGGAGTACTCTTATCAAGGTTTAAAATCATCGGGGTGAGAAGATTGGCGATGCTCCCGGAGATAGCGTCCCCGGAGGATCTTGAGCAGCTCGGTTTTAAAAAAGTGGAGGAGGGCGAGCTTAAAGAGGGTCTTAAGCTCATTCTCCGCGCCGCGAAGAAGTACGAGGATGAGAGAAAGCTTGAAGACGCCGCCAGGCTCTACTTCTACCTCGGTTACTTCTTCCTTGATAGGTTAAAGAAACCCGAAACCGCCAGGAAGCCCCTCCTAAAGAGCGCCTCCCTCTACATAAAGCTCATAGACCAGGAGCTCGGAGGCTTCGAGATAGACGTCAGAAGGCTCAACGACTTCTGCTCCCGGGCGTTATCGGTCTTCGCTTCCTTGGGGGATGAGGCGAACCTCAAGAAATACGCCAAGTACTTCGCCGAGATGTACGAAGACCTCGCCAAGGGCTACGAGGAGAGCGGGGAGCTGGAAAAAGCCATAATGGCCTACGAAGATGCCTTCCGCTACTACAAGATTCTGAACGATGGGGAGAGCGTCAGGCGCATAGCCGATGCCATCGTGACGACTTTCGGTAAGATAACCGAGGAGAAGGTTGCGTCTGATGACAGCGCCGGTGCTGGGAATGCCTTCTACAAGCTCTCATTCTACGTCCTTGAGCTCTTCGGCTACGGCACGCACTTCACTGAGATGATGGAGACAGCTGCGAGGAACTACGAGAGGGCGAGCAAGCTCTCCTACTCCGAGGGCGACCTGGACGGTACCACCTCCTACCTCCTGAAGGCTCAGTACGCCTACCTCCTCGCCGGCAACTCCAAACGGGCCAAGCTGATAGGTCTCAACAACGTTAGGATCCTCTACCAGGTCGTTGGAACCCACCAGAAGATGAACGATATCGCTGGCGTATCAAGGAAGCTTCTTGAGCTTGCCATGTCCCTCTTCGCCGTTGGAAAGGCCAGGGACTCCTTCAAAGTCTACCGCGAGGCCTTGAACATCTCTGAGAACCTCGAAAAGAGGGCCGTGATGCGCGCGGCTGTGCTCAAGGTTCACGCCGCCGAAGGCAGGAGTGCGGCCGTCCTGTCGCTCGTCGGTGACATGGAGTACTACATAGAGAGGGGAAACCCGGCCAGGGCTGTGGAGCTGGCCGAGGCCTATCTCTCCAGGGTTCCTGAACTCGAAGAAACGGTTAGACTCCTCCATGAGGCAGAGGGGATCACACCGAGCTCCTACTGAAAACCTCAACAAAGAGGGACTCTGCAAGGCCCCTCAAGGTGGTTCCCCTCCCCTTGGCAATCTTTTCAAGTATCCTCTGTGCACCGCTTCCGTACTGGGCCGCCTTCTTTGGTCTCTCAACCAGCTCCCTTGGCAGCCCCATCCTCAAGGCGGCCCTCCTGAGTACGTACTTCCTCTCCCCTTTGCGTATTTTGAGGTCGAGCGGTGTTCTGAGGGCTGCTTGGACAAGGGGGAGGGCGAGGAACGGGAACCTGCCCTCAATGCCGTTTGCCATGATGACCTTATCGTCCCTTGCGAGGTTCCTCTCCCCGATCTCCAGGAGATCGCGCTCCATGAGCTCCGGCCTCTCGACGTACTTCGCGTAACCTCCGAACAGTTCATCGGCCCCCTGCCCGCTCAGGAGGATCCTGATGCCGTCCCTACGGGCCGCCTTTGAGGCGAAGTAGATGGGGATCGCTATCGCGAGGTTCATCGGGTTCGGCTCCTCTATTGCGAAGGCTATCCTCCCCAGTTCTTTCTCAACCTCCTCCCTGCCAAAGACGGACTCCCTGAGTTCGAGCCCCAAACCCTCGGCCGCCCTCCTCGCCCACTCAAGGTCGGGGCTCCCCTCAACGCCTGCTGTGTAGAGGACTACATCGGAGTACTTCGAGGCGGTTAGGGCGAGCAGCGAGCTGTCAAGCCCCCCTGAGAAGAGAACGCCCGTCTTCCGACCGACCCGGAGGCGGACTGAGTAGCGGAGAGCGCTTTCAATCGCTTTCACAGCTGTCTCTTCATTGAGCTTCCCAACCTTCCCCCGTGTAAGTTCGAGGGGGCTTAAGAGTCTCTTTCTAACGGTGCTCCCTTCGGACAGTTCAACCAGCTCTCCCTGCCTCACCGGGATTGCCTCCTCCCCGATAGCCCAGAGCACCTTCCTCTCGCTGCCGAAGAAGCCGTTTTTGGAGTAGTAAAGGGGTCTTATCCCGAGGGGGTCCCTGAAGAGGTATATCTTGCCGCGGTAAAAGAAGGCCACGGCGTAGTCACCCTCTATCATGAGCATGGCCCTTCTGACTGCCTCCTCCGGCCTCAGGCCATCCTCAAGAAGCAGCTCTATCAGTCTGAGTATGACCTCACTGTCAACGTTGCTCTCGAAGTGCGCCCCCCTCCTAATCAGGTACCCCCTGAGCTGGGTGTGGTTGTAGACCTCACCGTTGTGGGCGAGCACGATCTCGTTGAAGAAGGGCTGGATGTAGTCCTCTGAGCCCGTCATCCTGAGCCGGCACTGGAGGATCCCCACGGTTCCCTCTGGAATGGATTCTACCTCTGAGAAGTCTGAGCCCTTCATGGAGCCTTCGTCGGTCCACACTCCAAACCCGTCCGGCCCCCTGTGCTTTCCAGCCTCTATCATCCTGATGAACTTTTCCCTCAGCTTTCCGTTGATGCCCCCGGCTATCAGGCACATGGCTATCCCGCCCCAAATCCGAGCAGGGCAATAAAAAAGTTCCCGCCTATGCGGGGGCTTCTCCCGCTGGCCGCCCCTGTTGTGCAATCCTAAGGGTGGGCTTCCACTGGGCGGCGACGGCAACTTTTTTAACGCACCCCGCGTAGGCCCCCCATGATGTGGAAGAAGACCCTGTTCGTGCTGGCGGTGCTGATCATCGCAGTCGTAATGGTCTTGGGAACCGGCCATCCTAAGGGCTCCCCCTCAAAGGAGATCTCTCCCTCTCCTCCAGAGAGCAGTCCTCAGTCACCCACAACCTCAAAACCCTCCCCGAGCTCTACCCATAGGGAGGTCGTGCCCTGGAAGCCAGACGGTGTGATAGAGGAGGGCGAGTATCAGAGGGCTTATAAGGATGGAGACTTCGAGCTCTACCTCAGGGCCGAGAACGGCACGCTAATGGTGGGCGTGAGGGCGCCCACGAGGGGCTGGCTGGCCGTTGGTTTCGGGGGGACAAAGGGAATGAAGGGAGCGGACATCGTTATAGCTTACGTCCTCCCCAATGGAACCGTCGCGGTAAGCGACGAATACTCAACTGGCTTCTCCGGCCCCCACAATCCCGATGGGATATACGGAGGAACCGACGACGTGCTGAGTTATGGGGGGTCCGAGGGGCCGGACTACACCGTTGTGGAGTTTTCGAGGAAGCTCGACACAGGGGACAGATACGACTTCAAGATACCGTCCGTTGGGAAGTTCAGGGTCATCTGGGCCTACGCACTTGAGGATGACTTTCTGTCGATGCACGTTAAAGCCGGAAGCTTCTACGCGGAGGTGGGCTGATGATAGTGGCCTTTGACTTCGACGGGACCGTTGTTGACAGCTACACCGTGATCGAGGAGGCCTTCAGGAGGGCCCTCGAAAAGCGCTGCCGCTGGCTCCCGGGAAAGAGGCTCTGGGCGAAGCTCCTCTCAAAGCTTGAGCTCCAGTTCGAGAGGCCTGCCTTTGGAAAACACGGGAAGAAGTCGAGACCGCCCTTCTTTCTGAGGACGAAGTTCTTTGAAACCTGGTTCGAGGAGAGGGCCAGGCTAACGGAGCCCTTGGACGATGCACCCGAGGTTCTCAGGAGGCTCAGGGAAGCCGGCCACACCGTCATATCCTTCTCCGCCGAGGACTTCATAGACGGAATGAAGGCGCGGAGAATGAAGATGGCCGGCCTCTACGACCTCTTCGACGACGTCGTGGTCTTCGGCAGGGGGATGACGATTGAGGATGCATTTAAGCTGGTTCGCGAGAGGTACGGCGACGAGACCTTCATTTGGGTGGACGACAAGCCCTGGCGCTTCATTGGGCATGGCGACGGGAACACGGAGTACGTCTGGTACTACTTCCCCTTCACCGCGAGGTTCGTGGAAAAGAACAGGGAAAAGTTAGCCCTGATCCCCCACCTCCACGTCATCCGGGATCTCTGGAGCATCTTCGACGTGATAGAGAGGGTGCGGCAGGAGAAGGGCCTGGAGTGAGGGCAATGGTCGTCAGGCGCTTCTGGGTTCTCCTGCTGCTTCCATCCCTTCTTTTTCTCGTCCTCTTCTTCTACTACCCGATAGCCTTGATACTCCTCGAAGGCCTCTCGTGGAGCTCCCTCTCCTCGGTTTTGGCCAATTCCTACTACCGCCACGTTATCCTCTTCACGATCGAGCAGGCCATTGGCTCGACGGTCTTAACGCTGCTCCTCGGCCTTCCCGGGGCCTATCTCTTCGCCAAGTATGACTTCCCGGGAAAGCGCTTCCTCAAGGCCCTCCTAACGGTTCCCTTCGTCATGCCCAGCATAATGGTCGCCCTCGGCTTCATCCTCCTCTTCGGGCGGAGCGGCTTCATAACCTCCCTCCTCGGCCGCGACCTCGGAGTACTCTACTCGTGGAAGGCCATACTCCTTGCCCACGCCTTCTACAACTTCCCGGTCGTCGTCAGGATGGTGTCTTCGCTCTGGGCGAGGATAAACCCCCACTATGAAGAAGCAGCCGAAAGCCTCGGGGCGAGGGGCTTTACCCTCTTCCGCAGGGTCACCCTCCCCATGCTCTACCCGGCTATCTTCGCTTCCTCCATGCTCACCTTCATCTTCTCCTTCCTCAGCTTCGCCATCCCCCTCATCCTCGGCGGCTACAGGTACGGGACGATAGAGGTGGCCATCTTCACGTCTATAATGACCCTGCTCGACTTCAGGACGGGGGCGGCTTTGGCGGTTCTTCAGATGGGCCTGAGCTTCACCTTTATGTACCTCTACCTCAAGAGCCTCGATGCATACTCCAAAGCGGAGGAGCAGAGGGTTCTTCAGCGGCCGAGGAAGCTCACCCTCTCGGACTTCAGGGGCCTTAAGGGCGCCGCCATGGCCTTCTACTCGCTCATCGTATTCCTCTTTATCTTGGCCCCACTCCTCGCGGTCGTTTACGATTCTTTCACTGCCGGGGGCCGTTTTACCCTAAAATGGTACCGCCACCTCTTTGAGAGCTCATACAACCCGATATTCGGCTCGGACAGTTTACACGCCGTCATCTGGACTTTCGTCTTCGGCTTCTCCACCGTCCTCTTAGCCACCCTGATAGCCCTGACGATGTCCTACGCCTCCAAGAGGTGGGATCTACCTGGCAAGATCGTCTTCGACGTGCTCGCGACCCTTCCCCTCGGCTCCTCGGCCATAATCATCGGCCTCGGCTATATCAAGGCCTTCCACAGGCCGCCCCTTCTCCTCCTCGGAAGTCCCTTCCTCATAATAGCCGCCCACACCACCATAGCTTATCCCTTCGCCCTCCGCGCCGTCTCGGCGGCGCTGAAGAAGGTGAGGCCCAGTTTGAGGGAGGCGGCGATGAGCCTCGGGGCCAGCGACCTCTTGGCGTTTCTTAAAGTCGAGCTGCCCTTGGCCTTCGGTGGCATCGTAGTCGGCGCCGTTTTCTCCTTTGCCATGAGCGTCGCCGAGCTCGGTGCAACGTACATGATCTACCGGCCGGAGTACACCACGGTGACCATAGCGATCTACCGCTACCTCGGCTCAAGGCAGTTCGGGCCGGCATCGGCGATGGCGGTCGTTTTGATGCTCGTGAGTATGGCCGGTTTTCTGGTCATCGAGAGAACGGGTGAGGAGGTATGGTGAGCCTTAGACTTGAGGGCATCAGGTTGAGGCGCGAGGGCTTTGAACTCAACATCCCGGAGCTTGAGGTGGGGGAGGGCGAGTTCATGACTCTCCTCGGACCGAGCGGCTGCGGCAAGACAACTACGCTGAGGATAATAGCGGGCTTCGAGCGGGCGGATGGGAGGGTTTTCTTCGACGGAGAGGACGTCACCAAAAGGCCGCCCTACGAGCGGAACATAGGGATAGTCTTCCAGGACTACGCCCTCTTTCCCCACATGACGGTTTTTGAGAACGTGGCCTTTGGGCTGAGGCTTAGAAGGCTCTCAAAGGCTGAGATCGAGCGCGAGGTGAGGGAGGTTCTCTCGCTCGTTGGCCTTGAGGGCCTTGAAAACCGCTACCCTGAGCAGCTCTCCGGCGGCCAGCAGCAGAGGGTCGCCCTAGCCAGGGCCCTCGTCATAAGGCCGAGGCTCCTCCTCCTCGACGAGCCGCTGAGCAACCTCGACGCCAAGATAAGGGAGAGACTTAGGGGTGAGGTAAAGCGCGTCCAGAGGGAGCTCGGCGTCACAACGGTCTACGTTACCCACGACCAGGAGGAGGCGATGGCGATAAGCGACAGGATAGCCGTTATGAAGGACGGGAGGATAATCCAGGTTGGAAGGCCCCTGGAGCTCTACTACCGCCCTAAGGACGAGTTCGTGGCGCGCTTCCTCGGAACAGGAAACATTCTGCTTCTTGAGGCCAAGAACGGGAGAGCCTGCCTTGGGAGCCTGTGCTTTAATACTAAAGGGGAGGGGAAGGTGAGGGTCTTCTTCAGGCCGGAGAGCGTTTTCATATTGCAGGGTGGAGAAGCGGACGTCGTTGACTACGAACTCCTCCCAGGGAGGATGAGGCTCTTCCTGGATGTGGAGGGGCAGAGGATCGTTGCGGAGCGCTTCATCCCCGAGCTACCCTTCAGCCCGGAGCGGGTGCCAAGAAAAGTGGGGGTGAGGGTGGGGGACTACCTCATCCTTCCCCCTTGATTATTTCCTCCGGGCTCTTGCCCTGGATCATTAGCTCGACCCACTCCTTGATCCATTCGTTGTGCTTCGCCTTTATCTCCTCCGGCGATGGATTCACGATCTTCCCAGGCTTAACCGCGTACTTGTAAACCTCCGGCAGTGTAACGTTATCGCTCGCCGGGAACATCCAGTTGTGGAGGGGTATCTCCCTCTGGGCCTCGCTGCTCAGCAGGAAGTCTATGAACTTCTCCGCCAGCTCCCTGTGCTTGGTGCCCTTCACTATCCCCGCCCCCTCGATCTGGACGTAGGCGGTACCGTTGAGCAGGATCACACCTATGTTGGGCTCGCTGCCGTTTTTGTAGTAGGCATCGTAGGCCGGATCCGTGGCGTAGCTGACGAAGAGCGGGGCCTCGCCCTTGTCCCACATCTCCCATCCGGAGTCCCAGCCGTTGGTTATCTGGTAGATCTGTGGTTTGAGCTTCTCCCAGTAGTAAAGCCATCCTGGATCGCCGTAAGCCGCTATCGTCCAGAGCAGAAAGGCCATCCCAGTTGAGCTCGTTCTCGGATCCTCTAAGATGAGACTCTTCTTCCACTGGGGCTTGAGAAGGTCTTCGAAAGTCTTCGGCGGGTTCCTGACTTTGTTCTTCTTGTACACTATCGCTATCGCGCCGTAATCGTACGGGACGAGGTGATAAGTTGGATCTAACCCCTCTATGAGATCCTTGGGAACCACACCTATGTCCCTTGGTTTGTACACCTCCAAGACCCCTGCTTCTATCGCCTTGGCCGCGAGGCTGTTGTCGATTCCAACGACCACGTCTGCCTTGGGATGGTCTTTTTCTAAGATGAGCCTGTTGAGGACGTTTCCAGCGTCGCCGAGTGTTATGAGGTCTACTTTGACGTTGTACTTCCTCTCAAACTTTGGTATGATGACTTTAGCCACGTCCTGGAAGCTGTCGTAGGAGTAAACCACGAGGGTCTGCGGCTTTTGGGTTGTTGACTTTGAGGTGCTTGCATTCCCCCCGCCGGAGCCAATGCAGCCGAGGGAGAACACCACAATGAGTGCCAGGCCTATGGCGAGTGCTTTATACCTCATCCTACCCCCCTCCGATAACATGGTTGTCCTTTTCAAGAACCGATTTTTTCAGGGGTTAATAAACTTTGCTGGACGATACTGGGATGAAACGTTTCCGAAGAGAATTCCAAAAAGTAAAAATTCAGCCTAAAAGATGTTGGAATATGTAAGAAAATTCCAAAAGAGTTTTAAATTCATGGTTCAAACTAAGTACTGCCCAAGCCCTTCCCCGTGGGTTTGATTTTTGGGCTACTGATCAAAGCAGGGGGTGATAAATTTGGAGCAGAGGGAGCAATGGGCAACGAAATTGGGCTTGATTTTGGCCATGGCCGGGAACGCGGTTGGCCTTGGCAACTTCGTCAGGTTCCCAACGCAGGTTGCCCAGAACGGTGGCGGCGCCTTCATGGTACCGTACTTTATAGCGCTGTTCTTCCTCGGTATCCCAGTGATGTGGATTGAATGGGTCGCCGGTCGCTACGGTGGCAAATATGGCCACGGTACCCTCGGTCCAACGTACTACCTCATGGCCAGGGAGAGCGTCAAGCCGAGGAGCGCCCTCTGGTGGGGCGTTTTCGCTGGAATGCTCGCCTTCAGCCTGACGGTGCTGCTCAACAGCTACTACCTGCACCTGATCGGCTGGTCTGCGGCTTACTCGTGGTTCAGCATAACCGGTGCCTACTTCGGAACCAACACCGGCCAGTTCTTCAGCAACTACCTCGGCAACTACGGTGAGATCTTCCTGTTCTGGGGCATAACCGTGGCTCTTCTCGCCATAGCAGTTGGTCAGGGCGTCAGCAAGGGCATTGAGAGATGGGTCAAGGTAATGATGCCGCTCCTGTACCTCTTCGCAATACTCCTGGTCGGCTACATATTCGTCCTCGGCTCGCCGATTGACCCCAACTGGAGCACCATAGACGGCTTCAAATTCATCTGGAGCCCCAACTGGAGCTACCTCAGCGCCCACCTCTGGGACGTTATGCTCGCGGCGACGGGACAGATATTCTTCACGCTCTCCCTCGGTATGGGCATCATCCAGAACTATGCCAGCTACCTCGGGCCCAAGGATGATGTTGCCCTCTCGGGCATAGCGACTGTCTCGCTCAACGAGTTCGCTGAAGTAGTCCTCGGAGGCTCAATAGCAATACCGCTCGCTACCGCCTACTTCACCAAGATAATCAGCCCGGATCTCATCATGAAGGCCTTTGGTAGCGATTCCAAGACCCTTATGACATTAGGCGTTCCGCAGAACATTGCAAGCAGCGGGAACACCACCATGATCTCCAACTATCTCAACCAGCACTGGAACTCCATACTGTCCGCACTAGCCCAGCACAAGGACATCGGTCTTGGGGCTATCGGAAAGACGTTCGGTCTTGGATTCTCCTACGTCAACCTGCCGAACGCGTTCGTCAGCATGGGCGACGCTGGAAAGGTCTTCGGTGCACTCTGGTTCCTCCTGCTCTGGTTCGCTGGCTTCACCTCTGCAATAGCAATGTACAACTACCTCACGGCACTGCTTGAGGAGGATCTCAACATAAAGAGGAGCATAGGCACCTGGATAGTCTTCATCATCTACCTGATAATGGGGCTTCCGGTGGTCTACATCAGCGGCTACATGGATCAGCTCGACAGCTGGGTGAGCTTCCAGCTGACTCTGCTCGCGCTGGTTGATATAGTGGTGGCGGTGTACCTCTTCAAACCGGGCAACTTCTGGAAGGAGCTCCACGAGGGTGCATGGATGACGGTGCCCGGCTGGTACAAGCCGATAATCCTATACATAGCACCAATACTCCTGCTGCTCCCGCTCGTCGGCACCTTCAAGAGCTTTGTCAGCGGAAGAATAGGCATAGCACCGTGGACAGCGATAATAGTCATGTTCATCATTGGGGCAATAGAGAGCTACTACTCCATCAAGAGGAAGTACGGCGAGGAGCTGGAGAAGAACGAGGTCATCATAAGGGTCTGAGGTGGTGGAAATGGGAAGCTGGGTCATCTACATGCTGACCGCCTGGTTTGTTATCTTTGCCCTGATGGGCTGGAGCATAGGCAGGCTTTTGGAAGCCGAGAAGAGGGGACAAGGGTCTTAAACCCCTTCTTTTTATTTCCTCCGGAGGGATAAAGGTGAGGAGTTCTGGAATCCTGCTCGATACAGCCGAGGTTCTTGAGTCCACTTTAGAGCGCATAGATCGGCTGAAAACCCTCAGCGATAGGGAGAAGGAAGCCCTGAAGAGAAAAATAGCGGGGGCAGCCGAGAACTTTCGGAAGCTTTCAAAGCGGGCGGTAAAGGACAACGAGGAGCTGGCCGAGTTCTTCTTCAAAAAGGCCAAGGAGTTCAAGGCCATGAGCAATGACAGGGGCATTGAGAGGGAGGGCAAAAAGAACTACCTGCGGATGGCCGGGAGGATTTATCAGTACTCGCTGTCTGCCGAGTATGACTTCATCCCCGATAAGCTCAAGGAGCTTAAGAAGGCCTACCGGAAGTACATCTTTGGCATGACCCTGTTTTTCGTGCTAAGCGGTCTGTTCCTCAACCAGTTCATCGCGATAACCGCCCTGATCCTTGCGATCCCAATAATACTCTCGATGCTCTCCCTCCAGCGCAGGGGGCATCTGGGCCTTCTCTTAGCTTACTCCGCTCTCCCGATACCCTTAGTCGTGGGGTTCATGGCGATGACCTACTCCCTGCGGACGCTGCGCGACCCCGCGGAGATAGCGAAGATAGCCGGCCACCTCGGAAAGAGCACGGCCTTTGCCCGGGGTTATCTGACGGTGTTGCTCCTGATCTCGCTTGTGGAGCTCTACCTGCTGCTCGACGGCACGGTTGGCCTCTACAGGCACCGCCACGCTTTCCTGTGAGATTGGCGCTGATACCCTTAGTAGAGGGCCTCGTTGCCCCTCTCCCCTGTTCTTATGCGTATCGCATCCTCGACCGGGCTTATGAATATCTTGCCGTCTCCGGGGCTGCCGCTCCTCGCGTTTCTGATGATCGTGCTGACGACCCTATCGAGGTCACCGTCCTTCACGATGATCTCGACCTTCATCTTCGGGAGGAGATCGTAGGGCGGTATTCCCCCCTGCACTCCCCTTCCCTGGACGGGGTAGGCCGTGAGCGGGAGCACGCCGATCTGCTTGAGGGCACTTTTGACCCTGTTAAAATCCTCAGCTCTGATAATGGCCTCCACCTTCTTCATGGGTATCACAGTTAATCTTAGGAAAAAGTCAAGAAAAGGCTTTCGAAAGCGGTTCGGGAAGCTGACTCAGGGAATCTGCTTGACGAACTTCCTGAGGCGCTTTATTGATATCCCCGTCTTTTTGGCCAGCTCCTCAAGGTCTGCACGCTTGAGGTCGTCGGTGCTCTCAATCCCCGCCCCCTTAAGCTTGGCGAGGGTCTTCGGCCCGATCCCTTTTATCGAGAGGAGATCCCTACCTGTTTTCCCCCGGTTTCCCCTCTTCTTCGAGACGGCTTTCTTGGTTCTTCTCGCCTTGACCGTACTCCTCCTCGTCTTCGTCGTCTTTGTGCTAATTTTAGCGCCCTCACTGGAGATCGCCGTGGCGTAGGCCCTCTCCTCCGCCCCTCTGTTTCCCCCACTGTTCTCCTCCGCCGGAATCTCGGGGGGCTCGACGTGTTCCTCAAGCTCGGGTGGGTTCTCGCTCACGTAGTAGGCAACGGCAACGGGTTTGAAGGGGTTGTCGCGTTCCTCAAGCTCCTCGAGGAGGGCCGCGTTGAACTCCCCCTTTTTGGCCCTCCTCACGATTTCGTTTGCGAGCCTGTGGAAGTCCCTGCTGTGGATCAGAACCCTCCTCGCGGCGTACTCCTTGGCCTGCCCCGTGCTTATGAGGAACTGCCAGTCGCTGGCCTCCAAGATCAGAAGCTCCCTCGCGAGCTGTTCAATTGCCCTATCCGTTAGTGCATCCCTTCCGTAGAACCTGCTCGCCACCGCGACCATCCTGTCCTCCGCGCGGTAGACGTGCTCCCAGGTCCACGCGGTCTCCGGGTTCCACCAGGTTGAATGGTCTGCGTTCGCTCCCCACGACCCCTCTGGCGGCTCTATCTCATACCTCTCTCCGGAATAGGCCTCAAGGAACCTTGAGAGGGTGGTGGACTCGATGCCCCTGCCCTCCATTAGCTCGAGAACCCTTCCGAGCCACATGATGCCCTCGAACCACCAGTGCCCGAAGAGCTCCGTGTCGTACGGTGAGACGATTATGCCCTTTTCTCCGGTTTTCTCCTCGAACTCCCTTAGGAGCAGTTCCACGAGTGAGACGAAGTGCCTCGCGTGCTCTTCAATGCGTTCCCTTGCCTTGTCCGGGTCGTAGAAGGCCTTCTCACCGAGGTCAACGTCCTTCCCTGTTATCCTCCAGTACTGGCCCCCGCTCTCCTCGGCCTTCCTGTGGAACTCCCTGTACCAGAAATCGCCTGGGTAGCCGAAGTGTGCGCTCCAGACCTGGTGTCCTGTCTCCCTGTTGCGGCCGAAGATCGCTATCCTCGATCCCTTTATCCAGTACGGCCTTAGGGTGCTTTTCTCCCCTTCGTAGGGTTCTATATCGCCGTACCCCTTTCCGACGGGCCCCCTGTCTATGAGGCTGCTCTCGACTATGAAGTATTCGAGACCGAAGTCCTCAAGGAACTTCTCGATCCCCTCCCTCTTCACAGTCCTTCCGCCTGGGAGCTCCCACTCCCCGCCTGGCCGGTATGCGCACTCGGGGAGCCATATCCCCCTCGGCCTCCTTCCAAAGTGCTTTTCGTAAGTCAGAACGCCGTTGCCTATTTGGGCCCTTATTGACTCCTCCCTTCCCAAGAGCGGGAGGTAGCCGTGCGTTGCTGCGGAGGTTATGATCTCGATGTACCCGGAGTCCTGGAGTTCCCTGAGCTTCCCGATTATGTCCCCGTTTATGGCCTTCCAGTAGTCGTAGACCTTTCTGAAGTGTTCGAGGTTTGAGAGAACGGCTTTCCTATCGTATCTGCCGGACTCCAAGTCCCTCTCAACGAGGCTTATCTTCCTGAGGAGGTAGCTCTCGAACTCCGACTTTACGTAGTCGTCGGCGAGCTGTTCCGCGAGGACGGGCGTTACGTTGATGACCAGCTGAAACCTGACCCCCGAGGACCTCAGCCTCTCCAGCTCCATAAGCAGGGGCAGGTAGGTCTCGCTCATGGCCTCGTAAAGCCACTCCTCCCCGAACGGCCACTTTCCGTGTTTACGGACGTAGGGCAGGTGCGTGTGAAGGACGAACGTGAAGTATCCTCCCATAGGTATCACCGCGAGTGTTATAGACCTTTCCCTTTTTAACGTTTCCTGAACCAAGGGGTGCCTTCCCGAGTTAAAAAGAAAGGTGGAGGGGGCATGTCGCGATCAGACGTAGTCCTCAAGGGTCTTTGCCCTGACGAGGATGCTGGCCTTTTTCCTGCCGTAGAACACCTCAACCAGCCCATCGGACTCGAGCTGCTTTAGGGTTGAGAGAAGGGTTGGCATGGGGGTCTCAAGTTCAGCGCTCAGGGATTGGAGTGCGACAACCCTTTTCTTCGTTGCGAGAACTTTGTAGACAACATCCTTCTGCCTTCCAAACATCCCGGCAGGCACCGTATTAACTTACGCGCTTACACTAAATAAACTTTGCTGGGGAGATTTCGGCGGGGTGACGACGGCAAGGGTTTATAAACCCTCTCCTCAAGGTGCCACGATGAGGATGGAGGGCCGGATCGAGGGCTTGGCTGAGAACGGGCTCGGGATACTTAAGGATGGGAGGAGAAAGATCCACGTCCCCTTCACAGCCCCTGGGGATAGGGTTAGGGTCACGAAGCTGAGGAGGAGAAAGAGGATTCTAATAGCGGAGAAGTTCGAGCTCATAGAGGGCTCCGGGATCAGGACAGAGCCCCGCTGTCCATACTTCGGCCTCTGCGGGGGTTGCCTTCTCCAGCACATGCCTTACCGGGAGCAGCTCTCCTTTAAACGGTCGGTGCTTGAGAAGGCCCTTGATATGGATGTTGACGTAGTCCCGTCTCCAAAGATATTTGGACATAGAAACAGGATTGATGTTGTCATATCTACAAAAGGGGTTGGCTTCAGGAGGTACGGCACCTGGTGGGACGTGGTGGACATCGAATCCTGCCCCGTCTTCGGTGAATCGAGCGGCAGGGTTCTCAGGTCGCTCAGGGATTTCATGGCCGATTTTAACCTGCCTGCTTACGGGATCCGGGAGAACAGCGGGTTCCTCAGGTACATCGTCATCAGGGAGGGGAAGTTCACGGGCGAACTGATGGTGAACCTCGTCACGAAGGAGGGGAGTCTCCCAGGGGAGTTTCCGGAATACTTCCCCTACGCCACCTCCATCTACTGGAGCGTGAACAGGAGCGAGAGCGATGTCTCCTACGGGGACGTTGAGAGGTTCTGGGGGGCAGAGTTCATAAGGGAGACCCTCGGGGACGTTACCTACCTCATACACCCGAACTCCTTCTTCCAGACCAACAGCTACCAGGCCGTTAATCTACTCAAGACGGTGGCCTCTCTGGCGGAGGGGGAGATGGCTCTCGACCTGTACTCAGGCGTTGGGACCTTTGGAGTGTACCTCGCGAAGAGGGGCTTCAAAGTTAGGGGGATTGAGATGAACCCGTTTGCGGTTCGGATGGCAAACCTAAATTCTGAACTCAACAGCGTGGAGGCCGAGTTCGAGGTCGGGGAGGACAGGAAAGTTGAGAACCTCAATGGTTACGACACCGTAATAGTCGATCCGCCGAGGGCGGGCCTCCACCCGAGGCTCGTAAAGAGGCTTCTTAGGGACAAACCCGAAAACCTTATTTACGTTTCCTGCAATCCGAGAACACTATCCATGAACCTGAGGGAACTGAGGGGAGCCTACAGGGTGGAGGAGGCGGTTGGCCTCGACATGTTCCCCCACACCCCCCACGTTGAGGCCGTGGTGAAGCTGAAGGGGTAGTGTTAGGATTGAACCAATAGGTTAATATACCATCCCAACATAGTTTGAAATTAGTAGCGGAGGTGGAGGAGTTGCTGGATGAGAGGGATAAGGTCATAATTGAGATGCTGACCAAAGACGCCCGAACGCCTTTCACAGAGATAGCCAAGGTTCTCGGGATAAGCGAAACGGCCGTCAGGAAGCGCGTCAAGGCACTGGAGGAGGCTGGGGTTATAAAGCAGTACACGGTGGTCATAGACCCGTCAAAGCTCGGTTACAACCTCGTCAGCCTAACTGGGGTTGACACACTCCCTGAGAGGATATTTGAGGTTGCCAACAAGCTCAAGGAGTTCGACTTCGTGAGGAGGGTTTACCTGACCAGCGGGGATCACATGATAATGACCGAGGTGTGGGCCAAGAACGGGGAGGATCTCTCCGACATAATCTCCAACAAAATAGGTAAGATAGAGGGGGTAACCAAGGTCTGCCCCGCGATAATCCTCGAGAAGTTCAAGTGATCTCGCTCAGCTTTCCATCTTCCATCTTAAACGTCCTGTCGCAGAGGTCCCTGAGGAGCTCTGGAAAGTGCGTGACGACCAGGAAGGTTTTCTTTCCCTTCATCCCCCTCAGGAGTCCAAGGAGGGCTTCTCTGGAGACGTAGTCAAGCGAGACCAGCGGTTCGTCCATCAGGATGATGTCCGGTTCCCCTAAGAGGGCCAGCAGGATCTCCGCTTTCTTTTTATTGCCGTGAGAAAGCTCTGAGAACCTCTTTCCAAGGTGTCCATCGAGCCCCAAGGTTTTGCAGAGCCGCAGGGCTTCGTCCATCCTGAAGCCCAAGAGGCTGGAAAAGAGCTCAATGTTCTCGCGGAGGAGGAGGCGTGGGTGCATCGTGGGGGCCTGGAGGGCGACGCCTATCTTCCCCCTCACCTCTATCCTCCCAGAGTACTCTGTAAGGCCGGCTATCGCGTGGAGCAGCGTGCTCTTCCCCGAGCCGTTGGGCCCGTAGATGCAGACGAAGTCCCCGTCCTCTAACCTCAGGTTCACCCCTTTTATGACGGCCCTTCCGGAGTAGGCCTTCCAGAGGTTCTCCACGATCAGGGTGCCCATTCCTTCAGCCTCCCGGCGAGGAGTAGGTCGAGGAGAAAGAGGCCTATAGTCCATAGGGTTATCACGGCGAGGTAGTCCGAAAAGAGTGATGGGTGGACGCTGCGGTACATGAAGGCCCGCATCATAACGGTCGAGTAGTAAGTTGGAAGGAGGTGGGCGAGGTACTGAAGGGACTTCGGGAAGAAGCCCACCGGATAGAGCATTCCCGACATGAAAACGAGGAAGCCTGCGGTTACCTGGAGGTAGCCCTTGGAGTACCTCTCGAACCTGAAGGCGAGGACGAAGGCGAGGCCGAGCAGGGCCAAGTAGAGGGTGGTTATGAAGAGTACAAAAAGCGCCGCCAGTGTGAAGTTAGGTGAGTTCGGGGTGAGGCGGTACGAGAGGAACGCCAAGAGGGCCTGAAAGAACGCAAGCCCGATGGCCATTAGGAGCCTGACCGAGAAGTTCGTCCAGATTGAGGAGACCATCTTGAGCCTCGGCAGGACGGGGGCGTCTTCTATCGTGTTGTCCGGAACCACTTCCATACCGATTATAATCGCCATGATGAGGAGCACGCCCGGAAAGAAGAACTCGGGAAGTGAGGCGTGGCGGTTAAGGGGCACGGACCTTATCCTGGCGCCCCCGAACCTGATCCTGAGGATCTCCAAGAGGTTCTCCGAGATCGACGCCACCGGCGTCATGGAATCGTCGTAGTAAACGGTGTAGCTCCCGTGGGCCAGATCGGTGTAGTTCTGGATCTCGATTATGACGTAATAATTCTCCCTCTGGAGGCCGTCTATTGCCTCTTTCATCCCGGGAACGAGCGTCGGGCTGGAGAACGTCCTCGCGATGGAGAGTATCTCCTTGACCTCCTCCCGGGACACGTTCCCCTTCAGAACTATCGCAACGGGTGTGTCCCGTGGAATGGCGCTCTCGTACGAGGCGAAGACGAGGCCGAAGAAAATCGGAACGAAAATGAGGAGAAAAAGGACTGCCGGCCTCTTCAGGAGCAGTCTGATCTCCTTAATGAGGAGTGCCCGGGCCTTCTTGAACCGGGTCACTTACTCTCACCATTCCACTGTGCGGCGCTCCATTGCCCCTTTGAGACTCTCTATGAGATCCTCTGATAGCGTGAGCTTTATTGAGACGTACTGACCGTCCCTTGACACCTTAATCGACTTCATAAGCGTCGTAATGACCGATGAGACGTTGGCGTTCTGCATCCTCTTCACCCAGGAGCCCGCGAGCGTCAGGCTGGCGTTTATGTCGTTCTTTATCTCCTTGGCCGACGAGAGGTCCTTGGCATGCATGAGGAACTCGATGCCGTAGCCGCTGCTCGTGAAGTCAATCTTAAGGCCTATGTAGTCAACCGCCGAGGAGGCTGACACGAGGGAGCCTATGTTTGGGTTTTCTTCGGTGTTCTTGGAGACTGAGCCGTAGAAGTAGGAGTAGTCCGCCACCACAACGACGTCCCCTCTACCGAGCTTTTTGCTGATGTCCGAGAACTTCTTCGCCCACTGGCCGTTTCCCTTGATCAGGTCTATCATGTCCTCAACGATGGCCCTCCTCCCGACGATCACGTAGTCCTTGGTCAGGGCCAGGGCGGCCTTCGCCTCATCGCTGTAGTACATCTCGACCCCCTTGTAGGTTCCGCGCTTCAATGAGGTCTCGTTTTCCTTCTCTATCGCCTGTTCTATGCGCGAAACGTCAAACTTCCCCTCGGCGTAGAGCGCTGAGTTTTCCTCGTCGGACGATTCCATGACGAATATTGCCCTCTTCAGTGAGTTGATGTCTACGCCCGTTTTCTCCTTCAGGGTGTTCACATCGTCTATGTACTCGTTGTAAAACCCTGCTTCCTTAAGCGCCCTTATGAAGGACTCCTCCGTTGTGACCTTAGGGTTGACGTTGACGGCTAAGACTGCATCCGATGGCACGAGCTCGAGCCAGTTCTTCTCGCCCGAGGAACCTCCCACACAGCCGCTGGAATATGAGACTGCAACCACTGAGGATATCACCAATAGTACCAGAAGAACTGAGTAGCGTCCCTTCATGATGGCCACCTCATTTCACGTACTACATCATGCTATTAAAACTTAACTCAAATCTCCATCTAAACCTCTTAACATCTCCATGCCAATCGAAGGAGACAAAGCTTTAAAAGCCGGCATGTAAGTTTAAAATGAAAATTTCTCGGGTGAAGAGGGATGATACTCCAGGTTGCCCTTGATCTTACCGACGTTGAAGAAGCCATGTCCATAGCTGAGAAGGCCGCCCGCGGCGGTGCCCACTGGCTTGAGGTCGGGACACCTCTGATCAAGGAGGAGGGCATGCGCGCCGTCGAGCTCCTCAAGAGGCGCTTTCACGACAGAAAGATCGTGGCCGATCTGAAGACGATGGACACCGGCGCCCTTGAGGTTGAGATGGCCGCGAGGCACGGGGCGGACGTTGTTTCTATTCTCGGCGTTGCGGACAACAAGACGATACGGGATGCTATTGATGTGGCCCGGAAGTACGGTATAAGGGTCATGGTAGATCTCATAGGCGTGCGGGACAAGGTTAAGCGGGCGAAGGAACTTGAGAAGATGGGCGTCCACTACATACTCGTCCACACGGGCATAGACGAGCAGGCCCAGGGCAAGAATCCCCTCGAAGACCTCGAAAAGGTTGTGAAGGCCGTTAACGTCCCGGTCGCTGTTGCAGGCGGCCTGAACCTCGAAACCATTCCAAAGGTCATAGAGCTCGGCGCGACTATAATCATCGTTGGCGGCGCGATAACCAAGTCGGAGGATCCTGAGGGGGTAACGAGGAAGATAATAGACCTCTTCTGGGACGACTACATGAAGACGATAAGGAAGGCCATGAAGGACATCACCGAGCACGTGGGCAACGTCGCGGACATACTGAAACTCGAACAGGTTCGGGGCTTCGTCGATGCCATGATAGGGGCGAACAAGATATTCATCTACGGCGCCGGCAGGAGCGGCCTCGTCGGGAAGGCCTTCGCGATGCGTCTTATGCACCTCGACTTCAACGTTTACGTCGTGGGTGAGACCATAACGCCCGCCTTCGAGCCCGGTGACCTTCTCATAGCGATAAGCGGCTCCGGTGAGACGACGAGCATAGTCGATGCTGCGAAGATAGCCAAGAAGGAGGGCGGAAAGGTGGTCGCGCTCACCTCCTACCCCAATTCTCCCCTCGGAAATCTCGCGGACATCACGGTTGAGATACCCGGAAGGACCAAAGCCAACGTTCCCACTGACTACATAGCGAGGCAGATGCTCACGAGATACCGCTGGATAGCCCCCATGGGCACCCTCTTCGAGGACTCGACGATGATCTTCCTTGACGGCGTCATAGCCCTTCTCATGGCAACCTTCCAGAAGACAGAGAAGGACATGAAAAAGAAGCACGCCACCCTTGAGTGAAAGGTTTATTAGGCTTCCCCTCCCCTTTTTTAGGGATAGCATGCTGAAGTTCACCCACGTCTTTGTCGGAATCGGAGGCACCGGGGGGAGGGTCGTAGACGGTGTAACGTCCGATGCGATCAGGGTGAGGATTAACCCCGGCCTCTACCTGCTCAGGAGTGAGGAATACGGGGAGAGAATTAGGGAGCTCTTCTCAAACCTTCCCGAGAACTCCATAGTGTGGGTGGTCTTTGAGGACAAGCCGGTTAACGAGGAGATCGCGGAGCTGATAGTGAAGAGCGTTCCGGAGGGCTGCACCCCCCTGGCCTATGTTTTCACCCCCAAAAGAGAGCTGGTGGTCGAGAAAAAGCCTCTCTGGGCTGAGGGCTTTGAGACCGTTTTCTACGATTCCCTGTGGGACTTTCTTGAGCTGGACGTCCCGATCCAGAGGGCCTACGGGCTCGCAGCCGAGAGCATTTCAAGGGCCTTCAGGTACCTCCACGACTCCCTTGAGGGTGAGATGCTCGTTAACGTGGACTACGCTGACTTCTTCGCAACGGTTAGGGGAGGCAACGTCGGCATACTCCGGCTCCTGAAGAGCATAGACTTCGAGTGGAACTGGGGGATCTGGGACAGGGGCATAGTGATAACCTTAATAAGCGGGGAGACGACCCTTAAGGAGGCCCACTCCGTACTCGGCAGGTTCCAGGAGCTCCTCAGGGAGAAGGACGTTATATGGGGTATAGCCGAGGGCGCCGTTGAGGGGATGGAGGTACTCGCGCTGCTCGTTAAGGGCTGGGGGGTCAGAGGTGATAAGGGGACTGTACTTCGACATTGACCACACTCTCATGAGCGAGAGGCCTATGATGGCCCTCTTCCTTCCCCAGGTGTACGAGAAGCTGGCGAAGAAGCTGGGGGTCAGCAGGGATAAGGCGAGGGAGCTCTTCCTCAGGGAGATAGTGCTCAGGAGGGACAGCTACGAGTGGCACGACTGGAACTTCTTCTTCGGGCTCTTTGGCCTCGACATGAGGTACGAGAGGCTGATAGAGAAGTATCCCCACAGGATAACGGTTTTCCCCGATGTCGTGCCCGCCCTCGAAGTCCTTAGGAAAAGGTACCTCCTCGGCATAATAACGAGCGGCCCGGAGTACCAGAGGCTGAAGCTAAAGGTGACGGGCCTCTTGAAATACTTCGACGTTATAGTGACGAGGGAGGACGCGAAAACCGTAAAACCCGATCCGAAGATCTTCCTGATGGCGCTGGAGATGGCGGGCCTCAAACCGGACGAGGCCGTGATGGTCGGGGACTCCCTCTGGCAGGACGTCTACGGGGCTAAGAACGTTGGAATGAAGGCAGTCTGGATCAACAGGAACGGCGAGAGGGACTTCCACATGGCGGACTTTACGGTTAAGAACCTTCATGAGCTGATAAAGCTGTTGGGGGTGGGAACGTGAGGAAGATATTCGATACTAAGGGTGTTTTCTACACCTTCAACGAGAGCCGGGTGAAGATAAGGGAAAACGACGAACTCGTTCGCAGGGAGGAAAAGCCCACGGAGCTCTGGTGGAAGCTGAAGGAAGCGGTCAAGGGCAAAAAGGTCAGAATAGTAGTCTACGAGGTGGAGGAATGATAGCCCACCTGATAAACACGGACGTCGGCGGCAGGGGGATCCTGAGGGTCTACCTTGATTACAGGAGGAGATGTTTTGATTTTTTAACCCGGGTAGCTTCTAAGTTCACTGAAAACCCCTCCAGGGTCCTCATAGTAACGGGCTTCCCGATACCTCCCGCTCAGGTTCCGGAGACAGACGGCCCGCCGGGGGCGCTGGCGCTTGCCCTCGCGGTTGAGAAGCTCGGCGGGAGGGCCGATATACTCACCTACCAAGAGGTCAGGGACGCTCTCGCTGACTTCTGGGACTCCTTTGTTGAGAGACCGAGGCTTTCCAGGTACTCCCTCATCATAGCCGTTGAAACGCCCGGGAGGAGCGCTGACGGGATGTACTACTCGATGAGCGGACTGGAGGTAAAGAGAGAAGCTTTTGACGGGGTTGTTTTGGAGGCGAGGAGGCTCGGCATTCCTACGATAGGAATAGGCGACGGGGGCAACGAAGCCGGGATGGGGAAAATCAGGGAGCTCGTCATCAGGTATATCCCCCACGGGGAGAAGATAGCGAGCGTAGTGGAAACAGATGAGCTCATAACTTCAGCGGTCTCCAACTGGGGTGCCTACGGCTTAATAGCCGAGGCCTCCATGCTCACGGGCGAGAACCTGCTCGGGGGCTTTGACGAGGTCGAAATCGTTGAGGCCTTAGCGGAGGCCGGGGTAGTGGACGGCGTCACGAAAAGGGTTGAGGTGAGCGTTGACGGCATTGGCATGGAGGTTCACTCAAAGCTTCTTTTGCTCCTGAAAAGCCTTTTAAACCACGCGCTCGGGTAGCCGATGGTGGTCGAATGAAGCTTGAGGAGTTCATCTCCGACGAGAGGAGCAGGGCCCTCATTGAGAAGACGAGGGAGTTTGCGAAGAGCTTTTTCGAGAGGGAGGGAACTCACGGTTTCTCCCACGTCGAGCGCGTCTTCAACCTCTGCCTCCACATAGGGAAGGAAGAGGGCGCCGACCTTGAAGTTCTCGCTTTAGCGGCGCTCCTACACGACATAGCCAGGCCCCTTGAGGAGTCGGGTAAAGTTGAGGATCACGCCTTGGAAGGGGCCAGGATAGCGGCGCGCTTTCTCAGGGGGCTCGGTTACCCGGAGGGGAAGGTAAGGGCAGTGGCTCATGCTATCGAGAGCCACCGCTTTTCGAGGGGGCCGGAGCCAGAAACCCTTGAGGCCAAGATACTGAGCGATGCGGACAAGCTCGACGCGATTGGAGCCATAGGAATTGCGAGGGTTTTCATGTACTCGGGAGAGCACGGGAGGGACATAGAGGCGTCGCTAAGGCACTTCGAGGAGAAGATACTGAGGCTGAAGGATCTAATGTACACCGAAACCGCCAGGAGGATCGCCGAGGGGAGGCACCGCTTTACCGTCGAGTTCATCGAGAGGATAGGGCGCGAGATCGAGGGTGAAATTTAGCCCCGCTTTTTCCCATAATAACGTTTTTAAATGCCTCCCTGAATTTAGGGTAGACCGCTCACTGTCATTCTGGAGGTGAGAGAATGAAAGCGCCGATCTGTGAGGTATGCTTAAAAAACGATGGGCTTCTGTGTCCCGCTGATGAAAAAAAGCTCCAGGAGGGTATAATCTCCGAGCTCGATGTTAAGGTCGCCCGCCTGCTCTACAGGCTCCTCGGTGACGTGGATATAGAGTTTAAGAAGGCCGTTGAAGCCGGCGACCTCATCGTTTTGATAGTCGGGCGGGGTGACGTCCCCACCGTCATCGGAAAGGGCGGGAAGAACATCAAGGCCCTCGTCAAAGAACTGGGGAAGCGCGTGAGGGTCATCGAAGGCTTCGACACGTGGGGCCCGGGAGAACTCAAGAAGCTCGCCGCCGACCTGTTCTACCCTGCGAGCATCTTCGGGATAAACGTGGTCTACCGGCCTGGCGGCGAGAAGGCGTACAAGGTGCTGGTTCCTTTCAGGGAGAGGAAAAAGCTCCCAGAAAAACCGGAGCTCTTAGAGAACGTGCTGTCCCAGATACTTGGGAGGGAGGTCAAGATAGCCTTTGTTTGACCTCCTTTTTGGGCTAACTTTAAAAGCCCGGTGTACGGCTTTTCTCGGGGGTTGGCAATGCTGAGGACGCACTACTCAAGTGAGATAACCGAGGAGTTAAACGGAAAGAAGGTTAAGGTCGCGGGCTGGGTGTGGGAGATCAAAGACCTCGGTGGAATAAAGTTCCTCTGGATCAGGGACAGGGAGGGCATCGTTCAGGTAACCGCGCCGAAGAGGAAGGTGGCTCCTGAGGTATTCAAGCTCATCCCCAAGCTGAGGAGCGAGGACGTTGTGGCTGTCGAGGGCATCGTCAACTTCACGCCCAAGGCCAAGCTCGGTTTTGAGGTAATCCCAGAGAGGCTCGAAGTCCTCAACAGGGCTGAAAGCCCGCTCCCCCTCGATCCGACGGGAAAAGTTAAGGCGGAGCTCGACACTCGCTTGGACAACCGCTTCATGGACCTAAGAAGGCCCGAGGTCATGGCGATGTTCAAGATCCGCTCGAACGTCTTCAAAGCAGTCAGGGACTTCTTCCACGGCGAGGGCTTCATTGAGATCCACACGCCGAAGATCATAGCGACCGCAACCGAAGGTGGGACCGAGCTCTTCCCGATGAAGTACTTCGAGAAGGACGCTTTCTTAGCCCAGAGCCCTCAGCTCTACAAGCAGATGATGATGGCGAGCGGTCTGGACAGGGTCTACGAGATAGCTCCGATTTTCAGAGCGGAGGAGCACAACACGACCCGGCATTTAAACGAGGCCTGGAGCATCGACGCCGAGATGGCCTTCATCGAGAACGAGGAGGAGGTAATGAACCTCCTTGAGAGGCTTGTTGCCTATACGATCAGTTACGTCCGCGAGCACAACGAGAAGGAACTGAAAGTCCTCAACTTCGAGCTTGAGGAGCCTAAACTGCCCTTCCCGCGCGTTACCTACAGCAAAGCCCTTGAAATCCTCGCCGACCTCGGCAAAACTGTGGAGTGGGGAGAGGACATAGACACCGAGGGTGAGAAGCTCCTCGGAAGGTACATGCTTGAGAACGAGAACGCTCCCCTCTACATCCTCTACCAGTACCCGAGCGAGGCGAAGCCCTTCTACATAATGAAATACGATGGCAAACCCGAGATCTGCCGTGCCTTCGACCTCGAATACCGCGGCGTTGAGATAACCTCCGGCGGCCAGAGGGAGCACCGCGTTGACATCCTTGTAGAGCAGATAAGGGAGAAGGGACTTAATCCAGTTAACTTCGAGTTCTACCTCAAGGCCTTCCGCTACGGCATGCCGCCCCACGGGGGCTTCGGCCTCGGGGCTGAGAGGCTGATAAAGCAGATGCTCGACCTGCCGAACATCCGTGAGGTCATACTGTTCCCGAGGGACAGGAGACGGCTCACCCCATGACCGCAACCCCTTTATATTTCCTCTCCAACATTTAAAAAGAGCTACCGGAGGTCTGAGATATGAGAAGGTTGATCGCCCTCATTCTGTTGGGACTCATTCTCCCCTGGCTCCCCGCGAGCGCTGGAGCTCCCCAGCTTAAAGCCTCCATGACCCCCGTGGAGCTCGGCCTCGGGGACAGCATCGAGCTTGCCAACTACACCATCCAGTTCTACGACGTCAGCACTAACTGGAGCCTGGTTACCGTTAAGGTCTCCTATCCGGGCGGAAGCCAGCTCTTCTTCCTTCGGGAGGGAGAGACTGGCTACTTCCCGTCGAGGAGCGCTGAGGTATTCGAAATCAGGGTTCTCAAAATAGACAGGGAGTACGGGACGGTTATACTGGAGCTGAGCTCGCCCCTGAGGAAGGTCAGGAGCTCCCTCCAGATGACCCCCAACGAGACAGTCGTCCTCAACTCAAACGTCGTTATAAAGCTCTTCCAGGCCTGGCAGAACGGGGCCAGGTTCGGTGTGAGGCTTCCACCCCTGAGCGGCTTTCTCAACTTCACCCTCGTCAACAAGAGCGGGAGGGGCTTCACCTACTACCTCGGGGAGGGCGTTAACTACACCAACTACCTCTACGTGAGCCTCCTCTCCGCCTCGCCGGGGGTCGCGACGGTCGACCTCTTCATGCCCAAGCTCGCGGCAAACAACCTCACCATCCGGCAGATACCGGCCGGCAACGGTTCCATGCCTTTCAGGGAGAAGGTGATCCCCTACGTCACCGTTTACACGGGCTACCTCTTCCTCAACGAGAGCCTGCCGATCGAGACCCCGAATGGAACGGTTAAGGTTGTGGTGGGGAAGATAACCGGAAACGAAGCTTACTTCAAGGTTTTTCTTCCAAACGGAACGCTGAAAATCGTTAAGACCTTCCTCAGGGGCTTCCCCGTTCCAATGGGCCCCGTCATGTTAAGCCTGAAGGACGTTGACCGGGCCCATGGCAGGGTTCTCTTTGAGGCCTACGCGCCACTCGGCTCCACAGCGGTTCCACCGAAGAGGAGCGCCAACGTCTCAGTCAGCGTCAGCGTCGTGCCAGCCGAGGTTCTCTTGGGGCAGACGGTTGCGGTCTACATCAACGTTGAAAACCTGGGTCCGGGGAATGCCGATGACCTCGTTGTCACGGCCCCCGTTCCAAGCGGCTTCACCCTCGTGGGAAAGGAGAGGGGGTGGTCCGTTGGAAACCTGCCCGCCTACTCGAAGGTTCCGGCCATCGTCTACATCCTAAAGCCCACTTCCCCCGGCAGGTACGTCATCCCGAGCGTCACGGTAACCTACTACAACGAGACCGGGAACAAAGTTACCGTGAGGTCCGAGCCTGTTAGATGGGTGAGGGTTTATTCCTCGCCCGAGATAGAGGTTAAGACAGGGCTCTCGAACTCCACCTTCGGGGGGTTCTCAAGCTACGCTCATACCGTCGAGAACGGGAGCGCTTACCTGTACTTCAACGTGAGCGCCGTTGGGGGCAACTCCAACTACACCTTCGCAAAAGACGCCGCCATATACCTGAGCTACCCGAGCGGCGTCGCGGGACCGGGTATAGTTGGACTCGGGGATCTGAGGGCGGGCCAGAAGGTTGAGAAGGTTATCAAGGTCAGGACGTTCCTTGAGGGCAGGTTCCCGATAAAGGCGTCCCTCCTCTACGCCGATCCCCTCGGCAACAGGCACGAGCTCGACCTCGGCGTCGTCGGAGTACTCGATACCGTTCCCCCAAAGGTCATCGTGAAGAGGGAGACGATCAAAGTTTATCCGCCGGCTGATCAGCTCCCGTCCTACGTAAACCGCACGCTGAAGAACTCAACGGAGCCCGGAGAGCTCGCCAAGTCCATCCAGGCCGTCCTTAAGCCATACCTTCCAAAGAGGCCCCAGTACTGGAAGATAAGCGCCCTGATCCTCGTGGTCATCGCTGCGATCTTGGCCTACCTCGCCTACGGCTATTACAGCGAAGTCCAGACCTTCAGGAGGTTCCTCCTCAGAAAGCGCAAGAGCAGGCCCGGAGGGCTCCCGAAGAAGTGGAAGAGGGACGAACTCGAAGTCCTCCTCAGGGAGCTCCGCCTCGAACTCGTCCGGGAAACCCTCCCGAGGGAAAGCGAGAAGAAGACCGAAAGGGGCTGAGCCCCCTTTAACATCTTTCACGGGTGTTGGGCCATGCCCTTCGTGTTCAAGCAGGTCATAGTCTCGCGAAGGGACTTAAAGCTCAGCAGGGGTAAGTTCGCCGTTCAGGTTGCGCACGGTGCCGTTACAGCCGCGATAAAGGCCCAGAGGGAAAAGCCGGAGTGGTTCAGGGCCTGGTTCAACGAGGGACAGAAGAAGGTCGTCGTTAAGGCGGAAAACCTTGAGGAGCTTCTTCAGCTTAGGGAGAAGGCCGAAAAGCTTGGCCTCCCGACGGCGTTGATAAGGGACGCTGGACTGACGGAGATTCCACCGGGAACCATCACGGTTCTGGCCATCGGTCCCGGCCCGGAGGAGATAGTTGACAGGGTTACCGGCCATTTGAAGCTGGTGTGAGGGGAAGCCTTTTTAATCGGTTTGCCGTTTTTCGTTTTCGGTGGGAGTGTGAGACTGAAGAGGCTCGTAGTTAAGAACTTCAAGAGCCTTAGAAACTGTGAGGTCGAGCTTGGTAAGTTCAACGTTCTCGTTGGTCCAAACGCCTCCGGAAAAACCAACCTCATTGAGGTATTCAAACTTTTAAGGAAGATATACGTTGAGAACGATACCAACCCCTTCCTCGAGTGGTGGGGCTACAACAACGTGGTATGGAGTGGGAAGGAGGAGCTTCCCATAACCGTCGGAATGCTCTTCGATGTTGATGGATACGATGTCTATTTTGAGACGACCTTTACGGGGACGGGAGGGAGCTTCAGGATCCTGAGGGAGGTTCTGGAGATTAGGGGATACCTAAAGCTTATCAAGACCGGTTCTAACCTGTTAACCGAGTATTCCCCCAGCTTTTACAGGGTTATAACTGAGACTCCTTCTGTGTTGCTGAAAGATGCCCACTCGGGAGTTATGCCAAAAATGGAGCTTGAAGCACCGAAAGATAAATCTTTGTTCCAACTTCTAATTCCGGAAAATCCCGAAGAATCATTTCTTCAAATGATTGCAAGCATGGTATTTGGAATAATACCCATCAGCGGCACCAAATTTGGACACGATAAAAAAGAGGGGCACGTAGTCTCCCCTTCCTTAAACAAGCAACCCCTTGTTTTAGTGTTTCTCAGGGAATTTCTTAACTTTGTGGATTGCCTTGTATTAAAAGGTGCAAACCTGAGGGAGGCAAGAACTCCAAAATTTCCCCGCAAAGAGACAACACTCTCTGAGGACGCCTCCAACCTTATTCCCCTTCTCTACAACATCTGGCTCCGTGAGGGAAGACTGCCTGAAGAGATAGCGAAACCCCTTTCCATAGCTTTCCCTGACACCAGGGTTTTCTTCCAGCTGACTGAGGATGGTCGGGTCATGATGAAGGTCTTTGAGGGAAACCTTGAGCTTGCCCCTCCAAGCATCTCAGACGGCTTCTACAAGACCCTTGCAATCCTCACTGCAACTTATCTCAAGCCTCCCCTCCTGATGATAGACGAGATTGAGAACTCCCTCCACCCGGAGACCTTGGAGTTAATTTTGGATGTTCTCCGCGAGAGTGAGAGCCAGGTTATAATAACAACCCACTCCCCGGTAGTTGTTGACATGACAGAACCCTCTGACCTGATATTGGTGGATAAAGTTGGGGGAGAAAGCAGGTTTGTGAGGATCAAAGATCCCGAGAAAATCAAGAGATTCCTTAATGAAAAGGGCATCGCGCTGAGTGAGGGCTGGCTCTACGGCTCGCTGCTCGATAGTGATGAACAGTGATGGCTATGAATCGAGAGATCGTTATAATAACCGAGGACACATACGGAGGGGAGTTTTTCAAGAGGCTCCTAAACAGGCTGAGAAACGAGGGACTGGCAGATATTAGGTTGAAAAAGCTTTCAGGAAGGAGAAATCCTATTCATGCCCCCTATCTCTGTAATCCGAAGCTGGGAAAAATCCTCCGTGCATCTGAGCTTTCCAAGCCGGATTTTATACTCCTTGTATACGATGGGGATGGCCCATCGAACTACAAATTCCGAAGAGGAGACGTGGAGAAGCACATCCCACGCAACATCAAAACACCCGTCAAAGTCCTTCTCTTTGAGTATGAAATTGAAGAGTGGATATGCAGGAGCTTAGGCTACAATTGGGCCACCAAACCCTCCGACGAGCTGAAACGACGTGAAGGATACGCCAAACACCAGTTGCCTGATTATGTTGGCAGACTTGACCTTAATAAGCTGAAGAAGAACTGCAAATCGTTTCAGGAATTCCTGAAAATCTTGGGTGATTAACATGGACTACCGCGAGTTCTTCTCCCGCTTTAGGCATCTGAGCGAAAAGCCAGGAATAGGCGGGAGGATAAAGGTCTTTCCCGAGGACTTCGTCGTCATCGAGGAGCCCCTGCCGCAGATATTCGAGGGTAAAAGACACGCCATATTCCTTCTCAAGAAGAGGAACTGGGACACGATGGCCGCGGTGAAGGAGATAGCCAAGAGGGCCGGGATAAGTCACCGGGAGATGGGCTTCGCGGGAACCAAGGACAAGAGGGCGGTAACCTACCAGTACATAAGCGTGCCCACTCAGGCGAAAGAGAAAGTCGAGAACGTTAAAATAAGGGACGTCGAGCTCAGCTTTGTCTCCTACGGGCGGTTCATCAAGCTCGGCCACCTCCTGGGTAACCGCTTTAGAATAATCGTGAGGGAAGTTGGCGAGGACGCTTTCGAGAGGACGAAGGCCATAATAAGGGAGCTCCGCGAAAAAGGGGGTTTCCCCAACTACTTCGGCTACCAGCGCTTTGGGGAAAGGCGCGTCGTTAATCATCTCGTCGGAAAGCTCCTCCTCAGGGGAGAATTCAATGAAGCGGCGAGGCTCTTTCTCGGGGAGGCTGATGGGACGATGGAAGGGGATGAAGCAAGGAGACGCTTCTCGGAGACGGAAGACGTTGAGCTGGCCCTTCGCGAGTTTCCCGGCTTCCTCAGGTATGAAAGGGCAATGCTTCAGGTGTATAGGCGAACCGGAAGCTGGAAGAGGGCTTTCTTAGCACTCCCAATGCCGATCCTCAGGATTTTCATCCACTCCTACCAGAGCTATCTCTTCAACCTCTACCTGTCGAGGCGCATTGAGGAGGGTTTGCCCCTCAACGAGGCCCTCGTTGGGGACATCGTGGTCCAGGTGAGAGGTGGCATCCCATACCGCGACAGAACCTACCGCGTGACAGAGACGAACGTTAGCTTCGTGAACGAGAAGATAAGGAAAAGCCAGGCTATGGTCTCGGGGCCACTCTTTGGCTTCGCGATGAGGAAGGCCAGGGCTCTTCCCGGGAGGCTTGAGGAGGAAATCCTTGAAGGGGAGAAAACCTCGCTGGAGGCGTTTAAGAGGCTTCCAAAGCCGATGGTGGAGCCCGGTGGCAGGAGGGAGCTCCTCATAAGGCCAATCGGCCTCACCTACGGCTGCATCCCTGGAACGGGCATGTGCTTCCGATTTTTCCTGCCCAAGGGTGTTTACGCCACGAGCGTCCTGAGGGAGATCATGAAGGATCACTGAGTCAGCCTATCGAAATCCTTTTAAATACTCAGCCGGACTCGGCCTTGCAACGGATGAACGATGAGGTTTCGGAGGGATGAAAGATGGCGAAGCCGAGCTACGTGAAGTTCGAGGTTCCGGAGGAGCTTGCCGAGAAGGCCCTTGAGGCCGTTGAGATCGCTCGCGACACCGGAAGGATAAGGAAGGGAACCAACGAGACCACCAAGGCCGTTGAGAGGGGCCAGGCCAAGCTCGTTGTCATAGCGGAGGACGTTGATCCCGAGGAGATAGTTGCCCACCTTCCCCCGCTCTGCGAGGAGAAGGAGATACCGTACGTTTACGTCCCGAGCAAGAAGGAGCTCGGCGCTGCGGCCGGGCTTGAGGTTTCGGCTGCAAGTGTTGCTATAATAGAGCCAGGTAAGGGCCGCGAGCTCGTCGAGGATATAGCGATGAAGGTCAGGGAGCTCATGAAGTGAGCTCCCGTTTCCCATCGCGAAAGGTTTAAGGCTCATCTCTGCGAGGGGCTTTTCAGGGGTGTGTAGGATATGAGCGACGAAGGATACCCGGCGGAGGTTATCGAGATCATTGCAAGGGCCGGGGTAACCGGTGGGGTTACCCAGGTTAAGGTTAGAATACTTGAGGGACGGGATAAGGGCCGCGTCATCAGGAGAAACGTCAAGGGGCCCGTTAGGGTTAACGACATCGTCATCCTCAGGGAGACGGAGAGGGAAGCGAGAGAGATAAGGAGGCGGAGGTAATGGCCCGCTGGAATGTCTGCTCCTACTGCGGTAGAGAGTTCGAGCCGGGGACAGGGAAGATGTACGTAAGGAACGATGGGAGGGTCCTCTTCTTCTGCTCGGGCAAGTGCGAGAAGCTCTACTTTATGGGGCGCAATCCCAGAAAGCTCAAGTGGACCAGGGCGTTCCAGGAGGCCAGGCTCCAGAGGGCCAAGAGGAGGAAGTGATTCTCTTTTTCTTTAGTAATTTTAACCCAATGTGCATTTTCGTCATCCCTTAATTTTGACAAGGCGAAACATTTAAATACTATGGATCCTCTAAAGGTTATGATGATCTTGTTGGGGGGGTTAGATGCGTCAGAGAGTGGTATGGTTCGTACTTGGAGTCTTGATCGGGAGTCTTTTTGTTGTTTCAGCGTACCCGAACGATAAGGGCGTTCAGTATGGAGTGCCCGCAGTGCAGGAAATAGCAGGAAAGAACTACACCGCCTACATCTTCTATTCGAAGAGCGGCCTGCCGATCGACAAAGGCGAGCTTGTCAAAAAGATAGGCACCTTGCTCAACGCAACGGCTCCAAACGCCAAATGGCAGGCCTACGCTATTCCAGAGCTGCCGAAGGACGTTGTCCTCATTGGATACGGAATAAAGGTAGCCGCTGATGGACGTACAGAGAGCTATATCCTCGCAACAAGAAAGAACTTCCTTCCCCAGAAGAACTCCAAAACTGAACTCTTGGATTGGGCCAAGGAGAAACCCATCTTTACTCCCAAAATCCCCATCGGGACATACGGGCCGCCAAAAGGGTGGGAGGTTAAAATATCAAGCA
>WAKU01000045.1 GCA_015523195.1 Thermococcus sp. | reverse complement strand
ATGTACACTTCCGCACCGCTCGGGTTGCTCTTAACCGTCAGCTTCCCGGTCTCGGGAGTAAGGGTAACGTTGAGGGTCTTGAGCTTGTTGTACTCCACCGAGACG
Organism: Thermococcus sp.; assembly: GCA_015523195.1. GTDB lineage: Archaea > Methanobacteriota_B > Thermococci > Thermococcales > Thermococcaceae > Thermococcus. Next base: position 9,136 of record WAKU01000045.1, on the reverse strand, counting down.
GCGTAGACCTTCTCGATGTAACCCGACTTCTTGACGACGACCTCGTGGATGCCCTCCTGGAGGGTGTAGTTCTTGAGAGGCGTCGTTCCGACCTTCTTTCCGTCGATGTACACTTCCGCACCGCTCGGGTTGCTGTTGACTGAGAGGTAGCCGAGCTTCGGCGTGAGGTTCGCGCTTATCTCCTTAACCTCGTTGTTCCCTATCTGAACGGCGTAGACCTTCTCAAAGTAGCCGTCCTTCTTTATAACGACCTCGTGGATGCCAACCCTGATGGTGTAGTTCACCAGCGGCGTTGGGCCGACGTCGTTGCCATCAATGTACACTTCCGCACCGCTCGGGTTGCTCTTAACCGTCAGCTTCCCGGTCTCGGGAGTAAGGGTAACGTTGAGGGTCTTGAGCTCATGGGTCTTGACCTGGAAGGAGTAGGCAGCGGTTATGTAGGTGCTCTTCTTCACCATCACCACGTGAATGCCGGCCTTTACGAGGTAGTACTTGAGGGGCGTCGTCCCTACGTTCTTCCCGTCGATGTAAACCTGGGCCCCTGCGGGCGTGCTCTCAACAGTCAGAAGGCCGTAATCTCCAACGGGTATCATGTCGACGGTGGCCCTCTTGCCGTTGTTGGCGTCGTAGCTCTTGAGCTGCTCCTCCTGGGTCGGCTTGAACCAGCTCGGAACGAGGAGATCCATAACGCGCGGAGCAACACCGGCTATAATCGCGTCCGGGTCGCCTCCTCCAAGCCTCCACTCAGCAGCTTTGACCTGGACGTCGCGCCACTCGTCAATGCCGAAGCCATCCTGAGAGCCGGCTAAAACCGCGTAGAAAGTGTCAGGGGTTATCTTGAGGTACTTCTTCGGGATTATCACGTTTATGGTGTTGGTGGAGAGGTCGGCCTTTGCCATTATATCGACGGTGCTCATGTTCGGGAAGACGAGCTTGTTCGTCCAGCCGGTCACCCTGACGGCAACGTCCCACGGCCTGTTGAGGTTGACGTTCGCTCCGGGTCCGTTGTCCGCGAGCTTAATGGCTGAAGTGTTTCCTCCCGGTTTGTAGTCGAAGTACAGTTCGAGTATCTGCAGGCTGAAGCCGTTTGGCCCGTTCCACGGGTTGCCGCCGAGGTTCTTGAAGTGGACGGCCACTATGTAACTGCCAGGTGTCTCGTAAACCGTCATTCCAGTTATGTCAAAGAGCCCCGTCTGGTTGAAGACAGGGTTGGTCGGGTAGGTGTAGTTCCCGGGCCCGTGGTCATCTCCAACCGCATCAGAAACGCTGAAGAGCTCCTTTATTGACTTCAGGTAGGATGGGCTTGCCTTGGTGTCAACAAAGGTGGCGTTGGTGTCCATCTCGGTGTAGCCTGGGTTCTCCGGCGAGAGGCTCGTGGATGTTATTGAAACATTGGCGTCCTCAGCGGTTACGCTGATCTCCTTGGCTATCTTGCAGACCGGTATCCTGAGGCTGCCTAACGGCACGGCCATGGCAAAGGCCTGCGAGCCCATCCTGCCGCCGAGGTAGACCATGCCCTCAGCCACCTTCACCGAGGTGAAGTACGATGGGACTCCGGTACCGTAGGTCACCGCCTTTATCACGGCACCGTCCTGGTCGAGCTTCATTACGAGGGCGTCCCCCTCGTAGCTTCCGGCGGCTATGACCTCATCGCCAACCGTGGCGAGGGCGTTTATGGCAACCTCGGGGTAGAACTTGGCCCACTTGAAGTGGCCGTAGTAGTCGAACTTCACGATGTAGGTTCCGTTGCCGGCCTTGACCGCGAGGAAGCTGCCCCTGTTCACGTGGGTTATTGCAGTGGCCACCTGGTCTCCTTCCCCGCCTATGGCCTTCTGCCAGTAGACCTTGCCAGTCGGGCTGAGCTTAGCCACCCAGCCGTCCTTTCCGGAGATGCCGGCGCCGTTTGCCCATCCGACGAGGTAGTAGTACTTGTAGTCCTTCAGGGCGTAGGTTACCTCGTACTTGCCGTCTCCCTTGAGGATCTCCTGCCAGTTGATGCTTCCGTTGTCGGGGTTGAAGTTGATCGCAAAGGGCTTCCCGTTCTCAGTTCCGGCTATGAGATCAGAGGCTATGGCCTCCGCCCTCTGGTCTCCTTCGCCTCCTATGGCCTTCTGCCAGACGACGTTTCCGCTGCCGTCGAACTTCACGACCCATGCGTCGTACCCGTTCAAGCCGGCACCGTTGACCCATCCCGCGGCTATATAGCCGTTTCCAGTACTCTCTATGGAGTTCAGCCCGTAGGACCCTCCGGATGTCTCATTGACGGCTTTCTGCCAGATTATGCTCCCGTCATCGCTGAGCTTAACCACCCATGCATCGGAGTGCTTAACACCGGCACCGTTGAGCCAGCCGGTGAAAACGGGGGAGCCGCCGTAGGCCATGCTGCTTATCAACCCACCCTCGGTGGTGTACGTAGCAGCCCAGAAGGTATTGCTTCCCTGGCTCGAAGCGGTAACGGGAACGCTGAACCAGAGCAGGCTTCCGAGCATCAGAATTATCAGTGGAAGTGCCTTAAGTCCTTCCTGCCATGCACCCTTAAGTTCTTTGGATTTCACAACCCTTCACCTCCCAACGTGGGGTTCATTACTCCTAAGTGCGTTCATGCTTTTAACTCTATTGCCTCCGGCCCCTTAAAGGCCGGCTATTTATAGGAGGGCGGACTTAATAAACCTACTCCTTTCCAAAACCTCTTAAAGTCCTCCCCCGAACTTACCCCGGTGGAGTCAATGGAGATAGGCGTCGTTGGAAAGCCAAACGTCGGCAAGTCAACCTTCTTCTCGGCGGCGACGTTGGTGGACGTTGATATAGCGAACTACCCGTTCACCACGATAGAGGCAAACGTCGGTGTCACGTACGCGATAGCGGAACATCCCTGCCGGGAGCTCGGCTGCACTCCAAACCCCCAGAACTACGAGTACAGGGACGGAAAAGCCCTCATCCCGGTGAAGATGATAGACGTCGCCGGTCTCGTCCCGGGGGCACACGAGGGGCGCGGTCTTGGGAACAAGTTCCTCGACGACCTCAGGATGGCCTCAGCTCTAATCCACGTCGTTGACGCCACCGGGAGGACGGACGCGGAGGGCCAGCCAACGGAGCACCACGACCCACTTGAAGACATCGAGTTCCTTGAGAGGGAGATAGACTACTGGATACTTGGGATACTCAAGAAGGGCTGGGAGAAGTTCGCGAAGAGGATAAAGCTCCAGGGAATGAAGCTCGAAGCCGCCATAGCTGACCACCTTTCTGGAATAGGCGTGACGGAGGAGGACGTCTGGGAGGCAGTCCACGGGCTCGGCCTTCCAGGGGACCCGACGAAGTGGGGCGAGGACGACCTGTTCGCCTTCGTCCGCGAACTTAGGAGGATCAACAAGCCCATAATCATAGCCGCAAACAAGGCCGACGCAGCCGCCGACGCCCAGCTGAAGCGCCTCATCAGAAAGGGGAAGGGCAGGGGATACATAGTCGTCCCGACGTCCGCCGTTGCAGAGCTCACCCTGAGGAAGGCCGCCAGGGCCGGCTTCATAGACTACGTCCCCGGCTCGGGTGACTTCAAGATCCTCAAGCCCCTGAGTCCAAGGCAGGAGAAGGCCCTGGAGCTCATAAGGGAGAAAGTCCTAAAGAGGTTCGGCTCGACCGGCGTGCAGGAGGTGATAGACAGGGCGGTCTTCGAACTGCTCAAGCTCATACCCGTCTACCCAGTCCAGGACGAGCACAAGTTAACCGACCAGTTCGGCAACGTTCTACCGCACGTCTACCTCCTCCCGCAGGGCTCAACGCCCCGGGACTTGGCGTACAAGGTTCACACGGATCTCGGAAGAACCTTCCTATACGCTGTCAACGCGAGGACGCACAGGCGCGTCGGGGAGGACTACGAGCTGAACTTCAACGACATTATAAAGATCGTCGCCACAGCAAAATGAGCGTGAGAAGGAGGATGGAGCCCGGCCCGCATACCTTTCCTACTTTCCCACCGGAGTTGCTGCTCTTCCCTCCCCCTTTCAGCCGGGAGTTTTGACAGGGCTCGACCCCAACTTTCTGCAGGCTTATTCCGGCCAAATAAACTCCGGACACATGGTATTTTTTAGCGTAGGAGCAGACAATTCGCCCAAACTCCTCAACCTGTCTTTCATCACTGAGGTTTGCGTAACCGAGGGCGAGCACTGAGACGTTGAGCTTTTGAAGTTCTTCCAGCTGCTTAAGCTCCCACTCAAGCTCGGCCCCCTTAAAGATCTCGTACCTCCGGGCTGAGAAGTTGTAGTAGGTGACGAAGTCCTCAAAGAGAAAGTAGTCCACGTAGGGCGCTATCTCCTCTTTTATTGAGAAGCCCCGGTTGGCGACTATCACTATCCCAGGGTAGCGCTCCCTTATCTCACGTATAAGCTCGATCATGGCGTTCCTCTTTTTGGGATATACGTCTACGTAATCCAGTTATCGAGAAAGACCCCGTTGAAGCCCATGGAGAGAATGTACGGGTAGCCTGTTGAGAACAACCTCCCGCCATATGGACGACGAGAAGTCAACAACCCTTTCACCCCAGCGGGGATTTTTGCCGATGATTACGCTCTCGGGCACGTCCCCGGCCCAGGGTTCCCAACCGCCGACGGTTGCAAGGCTCAGGTAGCCAACGACCGTGTGTTCCCTGGACAGCCGGGAGACGTAGCCGGGCTCAACGGTGGGAGGGAGTATTAGGAGGTTGAAACACCCGAGCTCCCCGAGGGTCTCATTCCCGAGCTGACCGTAGTAAACTGCAAAAGATGATGAGGAGACAGGAACTGCTGAAAACAGGAGTAACAGGAGGAGGAAGGACAGCTCAACCCACCGGGACATTTAAGGGCACCGCCATTCCCCTTCATTTCCAGATGTAGAGATCTATGTAGCAGGGGAAGTACTCGTCCTTAACGGGCGTCCAGTAGTTTGACCAGTAGTTCACTGGCTCCAGGGGGCCTGTGTGGGTTATCACCTGGTAACCAGCAACGTTTTCCGGTTTGTTCATACAGACGAGTGCGAGCTGGGCCTTCTTTATCGGGCTTTTGACAGCCCATACCCTGTACCACACCTTGTATTCATCGCCCGAGACCTTCTCGACCCAGACCTGCACCTTCACGTCTCCCGTGTCCACGGTGGTGTTCGGGCTTATGTAAGGATCAACGTTCACCTTGAGGTTCTGGGGAACGTTTTCCGCCGTCCCCCGGAGGTAGTGAATTGTGATGCCGAGGAGGATAAGAGCCACCGCGATCATCAGCAGGTACTCTACAGCGGACTGGCCCCTCCCCATAAGCTTCACCGTTTAAAATTAGACGCAGACCTACAAATGCTTTTCCTTCATGAGCTCCTGATAAAGCCTCGGCTCCACGTCCTCCTCACTCAGGCCTAGCGCTTTGGCAGCCTCCCAGATCTTCCCCTTCGCTTCGGAGACGTCATCGGAGATGACCTCTATGTCGAGGAAGCCTCCAAGTCCCTCAACGTCGTTCAGCTCAAAGGTCACATCCCCAAGTTTATAGACGAGGCGGCGCTTTCTGACGACGACGTCCTCGTTGAACCCAAGGCGCCTGAGGATCTCCACCGTTGTTCCGAAACTCGAAACCTCGACTTCGAGCTCGTCGAACTCCTCGTTCCTCCCGGGATCCTTCACCTCCTTATAAGTCAAAAACGCCCTCCGGAGGTTCGGCACGTTCCTGACGCGGAGCAGACGCGGGTATGGCAGGGAGAAGTAGACGTCCTCCTGGAGCTCCTCATGGGAAAGATCGGCGCCGAGTTCCTCTATCTTTTCCCTGATAGCTTCAAAGTCCACCCTGAACTTGACCTCGACCTCCAAGGGCTACACCTCTGCGAGGAAGCCTATTACATCCTCCCCCTTCCGTATGTCATCCAGAGGGTAGACGTAGACGCTCTTGAGCGTCGGGAGGGTCTTTATGTTGTTGTTTATGAAGTCCTCAAGCTTCTCCTCGTTTTCCTCCCCTATCAGGACGAGGACGGTGTCCCTCCCGCTCTTCGAGACGAAGAGTACGTTGGGCAGCATCGAGAGGGTTCTCGTTATGTGGTTGACGTACCTCTCAAGGAAGTCCTCTATTATTGGAGTCTCGGCCTGGATGACCACGAGGGCGGCCTTCTTCGGTTTTAAGCCCTCCCCGAGGAGGATCGTGTAGTGGTCTATGATCCCCCGCTCCATGAGCTTCTTTATCCTGAAGTGTATGGTTGACTCCGGCCTGTTCAGTCTTTCAGCTATCTCCGATATTGTAAGCCTTGCATCCTTCTTGAGCAGCCTTAATATCTCCCTATCGAGGTCGTCAAGCTGCGGCACGCTTACTCCCCCCATCGCCTGTACTCATTACCCTTGACCCCCAACTGGTCTATAACCCTACCCACTATAAAGTTTACCATATCATCCAATGTTTTGGGTTTTGTGTAAAAGCCTGGGGAAGCGGGCATCACAACGGCACCGGCCCTGGCGGCTTTGAGCATGTTCTCTATGTGAACAACGCTCAGCGGGGTTTCCCTGATGAGCAGGACGAGCTTCCTTCCCTCCTTGAGGGCGACGTCGGCGGCTCTGGTTATCAGGTTATCAGCGTAGCCGTTTGCTACGGCCGAGAGGGTCTTCATGGAGCACGGTGCCACTACCATCGCATCGAAGGGGTATGAACCCGAGGCTATCGGGGCGAAGAGGTTTCCCTCATCGTAGTCCGGGTTTATGTCGGTGCCGAGCTCATGGAGTGCGATGGACCTCGCGGTTTTAGTGGCGAGCAGGATGACCTCGCTGTTGAGCTCCTCAAGCCTCTCGGCTATCCTGATGCCGTACACCACACCGCTTGCCCCAGTGATCGCCACGACTACCCTCATCCCGTATCCCTGTGGCTTATACCCACCTTCGGGTTTTTAAGCTTACCTAATTTCACGGATGGTTCAACCGGTGGCAAAATCTTTAATAGATCTTTGATATATCCTGTTAGGGTTGGAAAAATGTCAATAAGTGTGTTAATAGAGGCCGCGCTCACCCTCCTCAAGGGGACCGGGGCTAAGGTTCTCGTCCTGCTCAAAAGCCCACCGGAAGATGTTCTCTCCACTCTGCTCCCCAAAGGTGATTTCAGGGTACTCCTGGTAGGCCCCTCCTTTGAGGTCAGGAGGAGGGACTTGATACAGGTCTCCATACCGACCAACCTCGACCTTGAGAGCTCGCTAAACCTGATCTCGGCCTTCCTCCTTGAGCAGGGCCTTCTTCGCGAGGGCGAGCCGTTTGTGTATGTTTCAGAGGATTCCGTTGGAATTAAAAGCGTTAGCAAGAACATATTCGCCGCAAACGGGTTTTTCTCTCACCACCAGTCGGTTGTTCAAAGACTGCTCGAGGTGGCCATAGAGCTGAGCGTTGAAGGCAGGGAGGGCTACCCAGTCGGCACCCTCTTCGTAATCGGGGACGTCAAAAACGTCCTCAGGCACTCCCACCCCATGCTCCCAAACCCCTTCAAGGGGCACAGGATAAGCGTCCTCAGCAGGGACAGCAAGGAGATAATAAAGGAGTTCGCCCAGATCGACGGTGCCTTCGTGGTCAGCTCAAGGGGCAGGATAGTGGCCGCGGGCGTTTACATAGAGGTTGACCCCAGGAAGCTCGATCTCAGCCTGCCGAAGGGGCTGGGAAGCAGGCACATAGCGGCCGCCGGGATAACGAAGCTCACAAAGGCGATCGCAATAAGCCTGTCCGAGAGCGGAACGATAAGGATATTCAAAAACGGAACCATGCTACTCGAGTACAACCCGAGGATGAAGTACTAAAAGGATCCCATAAAGCCTTGGGCTGGGAATATTAAGATAAAAGTGAGGATACAGAAAACTCAGAACAGCCACTGGTTCTCAATGCACTCGTCGCACGGCGGCTTTTCTCCGGCTATCGCCTTGAACTTCTTGTAGATGCACTCCGGCAGGCCGAGCGGGCAGTGGTCCGGGTACTGGCCCGGCCTGACCTTGGTCGGGTCGAGCTTTATCTTTATGTACGCCTCGTACTCCTCGACCTTCTTCCAGGGCAGCACCTTGGCGCCGTAGATAACCAGATCATCCCTTATCTTGGCGTAGTCGCCAACGACGGCGTTTTCCTTCACTATCACGTTCTTCCCTATGACCACGCCCTCGCCGAGTATCGTGTCCTTGAGCTCGGCGCGCTCCTTGATTATGTCGTTTCCGAGCAGTATCGAGCGCCTGAGGTAGGCTTTGTCCTCAATTACGCTGTTGGGGCCTATGTAGGTGTAGGCCTTTATCTTGACGCCGTGGCCGACCTTAACCCCCTCGTCAATGTAGGCCGGCCCCTGGATCTCCACGTCATCTGGAACCTCGGCGCTCTCCTTGATGCTGAAGTAGCCGTTCTCCTTTGCCATCTCATCAAGGGCTATCTGGTGGGCGTAGAAGAAGTCCTCTGGCGTTCCGAGGTCAACCCAGTAGTAGCTGCGCGGCATTTTATAGGCGTACACCTCACCCCTCGCGACGAACTTCGGGAGAACCTCGCGCTCGAAGTAGACCTCCTTTCCAGCCGGAATCTCTCCAAGGATCTTCTTGTTCACGACGTATATGCCAGCGTCCACGAGGTTCGTCTTCGGCCTGTGGGGCTTCTCCTCGAAGTGGAGAACCTTTCCGTTCTCGTCCGTCTCGACGACACCGAAGCGCTCCGGGTCGTAGACTTTAGTTACGGCAACCGTTATGAGGCCGTCGTTCTGCTCGTGGGCCTTTATCAGCTCCCCGTAGTCGAAGTTGGTAAACACGTCTCCGTAGATGACGAGGAAGTCGTCGCTGACGTAGTCCTCAACGTTCTTCAGCGCACCGCCGGTCTCGAGGGGCATGGGGTCATTCACAAAGCGTATGTCCTTCGGGTAGTTAGGCATCCCCTCCTCAATGAACTCCCTTATCTCTCCCTTCATGTAATGAACCGAGAGGATTACCTCGTCAACTTCCTTGATCTTCTCCAGGGCGTCGAGTATGTACTGGAGGTTGGGCTTCCCGAGAACCGGTATCATTGGCTTTGGCCTCGTCGATGAGAGGGGCCTTAACCTCGTGCCGAACCCGCCGGCAAGGATAACTGCCTTCATGGTACTCACCGGTAGTTGCTACACGGGGGATGCTTATATATTTTACGCCCATAAAATATATAACTTAGGGT
>WAKU01000044.1 GCA_015523195.1 Thermococcus sp. | reverse complement strand
GTTCCTGACTGTGACGGTCGCGCTGGCCGTTTCGCCGGAGTAGGTGAAGTTCCCCGGCGAGAGCGAGACCACCTTTATGTCGGGCGCTTTAACGTGGACTGAAATCGAGCGCTCGTTGTTGGTCTCGTTGACCTCGGTGACGTAGTTCCCCGAGTCCGCGATGGCCTTCAGCGCTGAATCGCCCGGATAGGGCCTTATCCAGACGGTGACGTTCGCCTCGCCCCCCGCCGGGAGCGAACTTACCCAGGCCCCTCCGAGGTACTTGTCGTCCTGATAGATGACAACCGGGAAGCTCCCCTCAATGTTTTGATTTCCAACGTTCCTAACCGTCACGTTCACCGGGAAGAAAGCATTCGCGTGCATCTCGGGAGCGGTGATGGAGGCAATCACGATGTCGGGCAGTTCTATGGTGACGCTCGTGTTGACCTCGTTGTTGCTTTCGTTGGACTCGGGTATGTGGTTCCACGGGTCAACCTTGAGGAGAACCTCGTGGGTTCCGCCGACGTTGAAGCGCCAGGAGACCGTCTTTTCAACGGTCTCACCGCCCATGAGGGAGCCGACCCAGACCTGCCCCTTGAGTGAGCCGTCAACGTACATGGCAATGTAGAAGCCCCTGTAGGTGTCTCCAGCGAGGTTCGTGACGTTCACGCGGTAGGTGAGGTAGCCCCTCGCTATATCAGCCTGAACCCACTCGTAGGAGCTTATCGTCAAGTCAGGGGCCTCGATGTAATAGCTCCCGGAAACCTCGTTGTTCGTCTCGTCGGACTCCAATATCCCGTCGTTCGGATCGGCCTTTACGGTAATCGCTATGCTCCCGACTTTATCGGCGTACCACCTGAAGTTCAGCCTCACCGACTCGTTTGCACCAATGCCGTAGACAGTCCTGTAGTAGAGCTCCCCGCTGACGTTGAAGAGCACGCTGAAGGGCCTGTAAATTGCCTCGCCGAGGTTCCTCAGGGTGACGTTTACGTCAGTCCGTTTTCCGTAGGCGAGCTCACCAACGCTCAGGTTCTCAAGGGCAAAGTCCGGCGTTCCAACCTCGCCTAAATAGGCGGTGTACTCGTTGTTGCTCTCGTTGCTCTCGGGGATGTAGTTGTAGTAGTCGGCGATGACTTTAACCGTCAGGTTGCCGGGCTTGGCGTTGTACCAGCGCCACGTCAGCTCCTTCGTCTCGTTGGTTCCGAAGTGACTGTCGCTCGGGTAGGCGTTGCCGTAGGTCAGCCTCGTGCTCCCGTTCCATATCTCGACCCTCGTGGAGAAGCCCCTGTAGAAGGCCTGCCCGAGGTTCGTGACGTAGACCTTGAAGGTAACGGTTTCTCCCGAGGTGAAGTTGTAGGGATCCCAGGTTAATCCAACCGGAACCAGTTCGGGCTTTCCGAAGGAGAGGTTTGCCAAGAGTACGTCGTTGTTGTCCTCGTTCTCCTCAGGGTAGTTGTCGTAGGGGTCGAGCCTTACGGTTAGGTTGTGCTTACTTGGCTCGGGGTAATAGTAGAGCGTAACCTCCTTCACCTCGCCGGCTTTCAGGCCGTCGAGGTAGGTGCTCTCCTTTCCGCTTCCGTTATCATAAAGGCGGATGTAAAGGGAGCCCCCGAAGTTGGCCCCGAGGTTGGTGACGTTTACCTTCACTGGGTAGCCCTGGTACAGGTAGGCGGTTCCGTTCAGCACCTCAGCGGGAACCGAGAAGTTGACCACGGCGAAGTCCGGTTTTCCAAAGCTCGTCCTGAAGGTCGCGTTGTTGTTGCTCTCGTTTGCCTCGATCCAGTAGTCGTAGTAGTCCACCGCTATCGTGACGTTGTGTTCTCCGGGCTTGGGCGTGTAGTAGAGCGTTACCTCCTTCACCTCACCATGGGCGAGGGAGCTCACCCATGAGGAGTAATCGTAGCTCCCGTTGTCTATGAGCGCAACGTAGAAGCCACCCTCAAGGTCTCCGCCGGCGTTGCTCACGTTGACCTTTACCGGATATCCCTGGTAGAGGCCGGCAGTGCCGTTGAGAACCTCCTTAGGGACGGAGAAGTTAGCTATGAATAGGTCCGGCTTCTCGACGCTGACGGTAGCCTCCGCTGCGTTGTTGCTTTCGTTTGACTCTGCCCAGTCCCCTTCGTAATCAACTACGGCCCTCAGGACGTTCAGCCCACCGTTGAAGGTCAGGTAAGTTGTCTTTGTGATGTTCCCGCCCGGTAGGAGGGTTACGGGGGCGAGCTCGTAGGTTGTGGCCGTCGTTTCGTTTCTCTCATCGGTCAGGTTCACCTTCAGCCCGAGCTCGTTGCTCCACCAGTAGAGGTTCTCCACCCTCAGCGTCGCGTCCCCTGTGTTAACGACCGTCACGTTTATCCGGACGTTCTGGCCGGCCTTTATCCTGGAAGGCAGGGCAAGGTGAACCGTGAGGTCTGGGTAGCCGGTGGTGTGGTTTTCCACGAGGGAGTTGTCCGAGAAGTCGCTCTCGTTGATCCTGTGGAGGTAGTTTACCGTCACGTTGAGCTCTCCGCCCGGGGCCTGGAGGTAGAAGTGGTCGAAGTGGTAGGTGTAAGTCCCGTTGGTCGGGATGAGGCGGTCTATGCTGAAGTACCCGCTCCTGCCGGCGAGGAAGACCATTACCTCCACTGGATAACTGCTCCCGTTGTAGGGCGCCCCTACGTTCTTCACGGTCACGTTGATGGGAACGTGCCCGACAGTGTTGTCCGGAATCTCAACGGACTCGACGATGAAGTTTGGCAGAGGAACGCTCATCCCGTAGGTGAAGAAGTTGTTGCCCTCGTTCGTCTCGGGGACGTCGTTGTAGCAGTCGGCTTTGAAAAGGACGCTCGTGTTTCCGCCGTTTACAGGCAGGGAGAGCGCTACGGTCTTCTCCTCACCGCTGGCGAGCCCCCCGCTGACGTACGCGTAGTCATAACCTAACCCGCTGGAGGCCTTTACGTAGAAGCCCTTCGTGAAGCCCTCACCGAGGTTCTTCACTGTGACGTTGAAGGTCGCCTCACTTCCGGCGATGCCGTCAAAGTTTACGAGCGTGACGTTTTTGATCACTAAGTCTGGCCCGCTCACAAAAACTGTCCTTGCCATCTCGTTGTTGCCCTCGTTAAGCTCGGGGATGTTGCCGTAGGGATCAACGTAAACCGTTAGGTTGACCTCGCCGACGCTCGAAGGCGTCCACTGAAGGGAAACCCGGGCGGAGGCGTTAACCGTTGCGTAGGCGTAGCTCTCGGAGTAGCCGTTCTCGTAGAGGTTCACCCTCACGCTTCCGGCGTAGCACCCGCCGAGGTTCTCGATTGTCGCGTTCACTTGGTAGGTGTTTCCGGTGGAGACGTTCGCCGGGGCATCAAGCGATGAAACTGTGAAGTCCGGCTTCTCGTAGGTTCTTGAGAGGGTAACGGTGAGGGAGTTGTCGCCCTCGTTGGACTCGTCCACGAGGTTGCCCGGGTCAACCGCTATGAAGACGCCGGTCACGTTTCCTGCCCTTGGAGTGAGCCTTATCACAGCCTCGCGCGTTTCTCCCGCTGGAATTCCCCACACCGAGGAGAGGGAAGTTACGTTGCTCCCATCGGTGTAAAGAAGGGCTGCGAGAACCCTAACGTAGCTCCAGTTGGCGTTTCCGTCGTTGGTGATGTTGACCCTTACTTCAGCGTTGGCCCCGAGACAGTCTGGCATGGAAACCGAGTAGTTGGCTATCCTGAAGTTGGGCAGGGGCAGTGAGAAGTGGCCGAGGAAGTAGGAGTTGTCGCTTGAATTAGTGTCGTCCGGCGAAGAAACGAGCAGGGTGAGGTTGTAGTCCCCACCCTGCACGAGCCAGCTCAAACTTCCTGAGGCGGTGCCGTTGACGAAGTCTCCCCCGCTTAGATAATTCCTGACCTCAACCTTCCCGTTCCTGAGGAGCTCAACCACCGTCCCCCCTGGATGGAGGGAGGAGGTGGTTACGTTGTACCTTATTGTCGCGTACTCGCCAACGACGACGTTCTCGATGTCCGCGCCCTCCACCCTGTAGTTGCCGGGCCAGATGCTCAGCTCGGCAAAGTTGTTGCTCCTGTCCGGATCGTTGAGCAGGCTTTCCTCGTCGGCCATAATCTTGACGTAGTAGTTCCCGAGTGGCAAAGTCAGGGAGACCTTTTTCTCCTCACCGTTAGAGAGGCCGTCAACAGAAACCCTTTGGACGTTAGGTTGAACCATGGGAAGGTAAAGTTCGAAGCTCTTTTCGGGGGCCTTTTCAAAGCCGACCGTCTCGTGGGTTACCTTGGAGTAGTAGCCGGTGAAGAGATCGTAGCTGTAAGAGGAATAGTCCAGCAAACGGTAGTTCCACCTTATCGTCCCGTTCCTGAAGATGACAACTTGAAAGTTCAGGGGGTTGGAGGTGGAGTCCCAGTCCTCGTACGTGGAGCCAAACCACTCGACGACAACTTTGTCCGAAAAGCCCACCACGAGGAGGTAGCCGTCGCTAGTTTCGAGGTCGTCGTCGAGAGCAAAGAGGACGTCGCTCATCGAGTAGTCCCCCCCGTAGTGCACTCCGTAGTCCCCGCGGAGCTCAGAGCTTTCCCACTTGCCGAGAAGCTCGATGTAGCCGTTCGTGCTGACCGAGATGTTGGTTATGTTCCTCCCGAAGAAGTCCAGCGTGAAGGGGAGTTTGTAGATGAAGTAGCCGTCGTCGGAGCTTATGAGCGCGCTCCCGTTCCTAACGTACGAGCCGGAACTAACATGGGCTACCGAGGGAAGGTAGCCGCTCAGGTTCTCCCATGAATAAGGTACCTCGTGCACGGGAGGGGCGTTGGGTGCAGGGATTGTATAAAAGGTGACGTTGAAGGGCCCGCTGGAATTATCGGCGTAGCCCAAGAGGGCGCTCACCACCAAGTTTCCCCCGTAGAACCCGTGGGACGTCCCAATCACGTAGACATCCTGCAAGTCCGGTGCCTTCAGGGCGCCCACGCCACCCAGCTCAATGGCCCATGGGGGCACGCTTGAGGCGAGAACGATTAACAGAACTGCAATCCCGGCGATCTTTTTCATCTTTGGTCACCCCCGTGGAGGGCCTTTTTTATCTGAAGGAGGAGGAACTCCTTCTCGGCCGTAAGGACCCTGACAACGGTTCCCCTGTCAAGCCCGGTTTTTCTGATGATGTACTCAATACTTCCCCTCTCCAAGTCGCTCAGTTCGGTCTCCCCATTTACCGGAGCATCCCCTAAGCGCGTCATCGTAAATCCCCAATGGGAGTCGGGCACCATTTTATATAACGGGTGGCTTTGAGAAAAAACCGCAAACTCTGGGGAGTTCGGAACCCTTTAATACGAAGTCGTCCAATGGTTAATGGTGGTGGATCCCTTGGAGGCTTCCAGACTCCTCAAGATGCTCTCCAAAGAGGTCAACCTTCAGATACTCTCCGTGCTGAGGGCCGGCTCCTTTAACCCGCGGGAGCTCGCGAGGATCCTCCACAGGAACGAAACCGACGTCTCAAGGCGCCTCAAAGCCCTCGAAAGAATGGGCCTCGTCGAGGGGAAGTGGGTTAGGATCGGGGGGAAGAACGTCAGGTTGTACTCCCTCAAAGTGGAGGGGGTGAACATAAGCTTCCGACCGGAAGGGATCTCCATCGAGACCTCTGAGAGGAAGGAATACAGCCTGCCCCTCAGCGGGGAGAGGGCACCGGAGATCGGGGACTTCTTCGGCAGAAAGGGGGAGATTGAACTCCTCCGGTCTTCACGCGAAGGAGTAATCGCAGTTTACGGCATAGCGGGAATAGGGAAGACGAGCTTAGCCGTCAAAGTTTTTCCGGAGGCATTCTGGTATCAGGCAGAGGAGACTGAGGGCTTTGACTACTTCGTCTGGCAGCTGGGGATTCACCTCAACGCCCTCGGCTTCCCCCACCTCCTCGAATACCTCCGCGCCGGCGGGAGGAATGAGAGAGACGAGTTCGAGCTCGCCCTCAGGGGAATAGAGGAGACGGGAGCGACCGTCGTAATAGACGACCTCCACAGGTGCAGGGACGAGAAGATGGGCCGCTTCCTAACGTTTCTCGCCGAGGGGCTGAAAAACGGGAGAGTTGTCCTGCTGTCGAGGGAAAGGCCCTCTCTCGGTGCCGAAAACGTCCTCTACCTCAGACTTGAGGGCCTTGACATCAAGAGCGCCTACGGGCTGTTCAAGGCGAGGGGCGGGAAGGCCGACCCAAGGGAGTTCGCCGAGGTCTACAGGCTCACGAGGGGACATCCTCTGGCTATAGTGCTCTTCGCCCAAGCTTCCTCCTCGGGAGTTGATGCCGGTGGGAACTTCTTCGACTTCCTGATGAGCGAGGTCTACGGCAGGCTGACCGAGAAGGAGAGGCTCCTCCTCCAGATTCTCTCCCTCTTCGATGAACCCCTCGAATACGAGGCAATAAAAGCCCTCTACCCTGGGAGGAACGTCTTTGCCCCCCTCTACGCCCTCGCCAGAAAGGGGCTCGTCGAGAGGAGGGGGGAGCTCTACTTCATCCACGACCTGATAAGGGGCTTCGTCGAGAGGGTCAGGGAGGTTGAGCCGGCGGATTACTACGGGGCCTACATAGACTACCTTCTCAGGAAGGGGAGCGCGAGGGACTTCCTGAGGGCGTTTAAATACGCCGTCCTGCTCGGGGACGAAGGGAGGATAAAAGCCCTTATCGGGGAGAGACTGAGGAGGTTCAAGAGAGTCGTTCAGGACTTTCAGGGAGCTTACCTCTCACTCCTCTCAGAGGCCCCCCAGATACCTCAGGTCAGGGCTGAGATGGGGACGGTCTACTTCCAGAGGGGTTTCTTCGAGAAGGCCCTGAGGATATGGCTCGACGTCGAGGGGAAGCTCGACGGGATATTCAGGGCCGACGTTCTTAGCTCGATAGCCGACGTTTACCTTGAGCTGAACGACATTGAGAAGGCCGAGGAGTACTTAGGGAAGCTTAGGAAAGTCGTCGAGAAAAACCCGGACCCCGAGATGGAGCTCTGGTACTATGTCATCAGGACGAAGCTCCACTACTACCGCGGTGAGGTGGAGAAGGGCCTTGAGAGTGCCTTTAAAGAGCTCAACGCGGTCAAAAGGCTGGGGCATTATCCAGAGCTCGAAGCCCTCATTTACCTCCACATAGGCGACATCTACTCCGAGATGGAGAGACCTGGGGAGGCCATCCGCTACTACCTTCTGGCCCTTCAGGTGGCGAAGGCCTACAGCCTGAGCTTCCTTGAGCACACCTGCTACATGGAGCTTACCAAGGCCTACTTCCACATTGGTGAATACGAAAAGGCCGTTGAGGAGGGGGACAGGGCGATTGATTACTTCACCCGCATAAGGAACTACAGGAGGGCCGTAAGCACGCTCGGCTACCATTTTTTAGCACTCCTTGGCCTCGGTGAGCTGGAAAAAGCCGAGGAGGACGCGAAGGAAATGCTGAGAATGGCCCAGGGGAGCAATTATCCCCTCGCATGGGCGGGCTACATCTTCCTGGCGGTCATCGAGAAGCTGAGGGGGGGCAACTGGGAGGAGTACCTCCGCCTCGGTAGGGAGAGGCTGGGGGATTACCCCTGGCTCTACGAGGCCGTGCTGGAGGAGACGGCCAGGGTGGTAGACGTCGGGGAATTTAAGGAAAAGTGAGAAAAAAGCAGGATCATTCAATCCACTCGACGAGCTTCCTGACCGCTTCCCTCAGCTTCTTTTCGTCCTCCTCAGTCGGTCTGCCCCTGCTTTCAACCGTATCAACGAGGTCGAACTTGCTTCTGCTGATGAGCGTCTCCATCTTCTTGGCCGCAACTCCGCCCCAGCCGAAGGCACCTACAATGAGCACCGGCTTCTCGAAGTTGGCCTTGTCGAGTATCTCGTAGAGGGTGTAGCGTATTCTTGGATGTATCTCGGCCTCGTAGGTGGAGGCGCCGATTATCAAAGCCTCGCTGTCTGGGATCTCACCGAGGATGTCGCTCACCGCTGGAGCCTCCTTGTCGGTGAAGCGGTAAACTACCGGCTTCTTGCCGAGCTTCTCCAGCTCGTCTATGACGATGCCCATCCTCCTCTCGACGAAGCCGTACATCGAGTCGTAGACAATCAATACTTTATCCTTCGTCGGAACTCCCGCTCCAACGCGCTCGTAGTGCTCGAAGATCCTCTTTGGATTCTTGCACCATGCGATGCCGTGGCCGGGGAGTATCATTTTCGCCTCTTCAACGATGCCGAGTTCTTTGAGCTTCTTGATGTTCTGGACGATGTACTTGTGATAGTGGCCTATCACCGTGACGATGTACTTGGTGACGTGAGGCAAATACTCCTCGATGACCCTCTCGTCGCTGTCGTCTATCGTCTCCGGAATCCCGTAGCCGCCGCCGGCGTCGCAGGAGAAGATGAGCTTATCCTCCACCACGTAGGTTATCATCGTGTCCGGCCAGTGGAGCCAGGGAACGGCTATGAAGCGGAAGGTCTTTCCTCCAATCTGCATCTCCTCGCCGTCCTTGACGACCTTGAAGTTTTTCACGACCTTCTCACCGTAGAAGCCCTGGAGGAGGTTCCTCGCGAAGGTCGTGCCTATTACCTGTGCCCTGTAACCGTTCTCCTCGAGGAGCTTCGGCAGCGCTCCGCTGTGGTCAGGCTCGGTGTGGTGGACTATGATGTGGGTTATCTCCTTCGGGTCAACGAGCTTTTTCAGCGCGTCTATGAACATGTCGGTGTACTCGGCTTTAGTCGCGTCGAAGAGCACAACCGCGTCTTTCAGCTTCATCAGGTAGGCGTTGTAGGTTATCCCCTCCGGGATGTCCCAGGTGGCCTCGAAGTAGCGTATCCTGTCATCGTCAACCCTGATGATGTAGAGCTCCGGGTCGGTGCAGAGCTTTTCAACCCTAACTTCCGGCATGATATCACCGATGGTGGTTGGGGAGGGGGGATAAAAAGGTTTTGAGGGGCATGCCCCCAGTTGCCTGATAAGAGGAGAGGCTGAGGAGTGGTGGGAAAGCGGGGTTACTCAAAATAGAGCACAGCGAGCGTTATGATATACAGGAGCATCACGCTTCTGAAGACGCTCCAGCCGAGCCCCTTTATGTCGTCTATCTTCGCGACGTAGGTGGTGTCCCTCAGGTTCATAACGAGTCTCACGGTCGGCTCTATGAGCGCGAGAAAGAGGTAGGGGTTGTAGAGAACCACGACGAAAGCCGGGAGCCAGGCTATGAGCGGATACTTCCTCGGGAACCTTCTGAAGGCGAGTTTTGTTTCAACGTAGGCCGCTCCAATTGCCTCGTAGTACGCTAAGAGGAACCAGAAGACAAGGATGTCGCTGTTGAAGGACTTCCCGGCGACGGCCGGGGCAAAGAGGGCCGGAACCGCCGGGAGGAGGTTGCCCAGGGCGTAAGTAACCGGGTTCTTCCAGCCCTTAGTCCTTGAGAATGTGAAGTGGAGGGCAAAGAGAACCGCGACGACGGTCAGCGGGGCGAACAGGGGGTTCTCGGGTGAAGGCCTGAAGGCGCTTTTTCCGAACCAGTAGAGGGCTGGGAGGGCGTACGCCAAGCCGTTGAAGGTTAAGGCCAGCCCCATGCCCCCTATCCGCCATGAGCGGTATGAATCAAAGGCGTAGTCGAAGGTGAAGAAGGTAACGAGGGCCACGGGGATTCCCACGAACCACCCCTTCCAGCCGGCGTGGGCTAAGATCAGCCCGCCTATCATTGCCAAGATTATCGTCCCGCCCGCTCCGGGTTCCCTTGGAATCCTGAAAACCCTTCCCATTCCCACCACCGTTCCCCCTAAATCTTCACGTTTAAATCCTTTTCTGGACGTATCTGGGCAGGGAAAGGTTATATGCCTTCCAGAGTACGCCAAGTGGTGATGGTATGCCCGGCCCGCTACCGCCGATCCGAGGGCTTCCCCACAGGGTTGAGCCGCCCGGCGAGGAAAAGGCCAAAAAAGCCGTTGAACTGGTTAAAGAGGCGCTGCCTTTCCTCAGGCCCGGAAAGCCGATAGGGAGACCGGACGGGGTGGACGTCCCGGTCCTCTACCTCGACTTCGCAATAGACAGGATGCACTTCGACCCCCGAAGCGGAACGCCCCTGCCGAAAGGTTTTCCTGGGCACTTTGAGGGCTTTGAGCTTTCGGGAATTGAGGAGAGAACTGAAGAGGTGCTCAAAGAGCTGAGGGTTCTCGACGCCTGCGAGTTCCGCGAGCCGGAGGACTGCTGGGTTGTACCGGTGGCATGGAGGAGCTTTGTGGTGCTCCACGTCCGCGTGGGCAGGGACGGAGGGGAGCTGATACCAGACTATCCCCTGACGGAAGAGGTGAGGCGGCACGGCCTGTAGACTGAAGGGCTTCGCGAGGAGGGAGTGGTTCTTCATTTCCCTGCTCCTGCTCTACTTCATCCTGGCCATTTTAGACCGCTCTTTTCTCTCTAAAACGCCCAAGCTAATCGACTGGGAGAGTTTATCCCTGATAACGTCACTCGTAATAGCCTCAAAGGCCTTGGAACTGTCGGGCTTTTTTGTGAGGCTCTCCTCAAGGCTGATCACCCTTTCAAAGGGTTCGGAGAGACGGCTAATGCTGCTCCTCATTCCTGTTATCGCCCTAACCTCGTCGCTCATAATGAACGACACGGCCATGCTCGTCTTCATACCGCTCGTTGCCCTTACCTCCGATCTGTCCGGGGCAGACAAGGCCAAGACAGTCACCTTATCCGCTATAGCAGCCAACGCAGGCTCCGCCTTAACCCCCATAGGCAACCCCCAGAACGTTGTGATCTGGCGTACCTACGGGCTTTCCTTCGGGACTTTCGTGGGCGGCATGCTCCCCTTCGTGGCCAGCTGGCTTCTTCTCCTGCTTATTTTTGCCTTCTCCGTCGAGGAGAAAAAGTTAGAGATCCAGAGCATCCCTCAAGTTCGCCTCAGCCGGACTGCCCTCCTCTCGGCCGCTTTTCTGATAGCCGCTGACGTGGTTCTCGCAGAAACCGGAAGGGCGCTCTGGGCATTTCCCGTAACCCTCATCGTGGTACTGCTGACGTCCAGGAGCGCCCTCTTCGCCTTCGACTGGGTCTTAGTGCTTACCTTCGCTTTAATCTTCGTCGATTTCGGTGAGATTCCCTCAATCATGGCTTCCCTTGGGCTCTCCTTTCCCCACGCAGGGGTCCCCCTCCTTTTTGCCTCGTCGCTCCTGAGCCAGGCTATAAGCAACGTTCCCGCCACGGTTCTCCTGGTGGGCGGAAGACCGGAGTGGCTTCCACTGGCAGTTGGTGTAAACGCCGGGGGAACCGGCCTTATAATCGGCTCGCTGGCGAACCTCATAGCGGTCAGAATAGCCGGGATAAAGCTGGGTGACTTCCACAAAATTTCTGTGCCCTATTTTTTGGCCGCGCTGCTCCTGTCCGCTCTCTTGCTGTGGTAAGAAAGAGAAGAGAGGTCAGGCAAAGGTAACGCTCCTGTCCTTGAGGGAGCGGTTGAGCAGGTCGGCGTGCTCAAGGGTAACCTGGTACTCCGCTATCTTTTCCAGCTTTATCTCCTTGCCATCGAGGACTATCTTGTTGACGTAGACCTTGCCCTCGTCGAAGCCGACGGTGTAGACGAAGAGGTCCTTCTTGCTCAGGTACTCCCTTATCTTCTCGTCCTCCAAAGCTTTGGCGAGGCCCCCAGCGGCAAAGATCCTGACGTGAATCACAAAAGCTCCCGGAACTTCCTTCCCGGCGAACTGCCTGAGGGTCTCGACGAATATCTCCTTGGTCTCCTCTATCGGGGTTTCTCCGCCGAACTGTAGGACTGTGGCCTGCGGAGCGAAGGCCTTGACGCGCTCGGCCAGCTCGGCCTCCTTGCCCTTCTCCGCGAGGAAGTGGTAGGTAACTCCTCCGCCCAGGGTTATAAAGGTCGCTTCAGTTGCCGTCGCGATGCTGGAGCATATTACGTTCCTGCTCGCAACCACCGCGACCTTGTTGAGACCGAGGTCTGCTAAAGCCTTTCCGACGAGCCTCCCGGTCAAAGCCCTCAGATAGATCTCCTCCTCAAAAGTCGTCTTGGCCATTCACATCACCTCCCATATATGTGGGTTTGTTCTCGATTATGACCAGTGATGTTGAGGGATATAACTTTTTCGGTTTTCCTAATGAACTTTTGCTAACCGAATAAACCGGTTTGCCGTCATTGTGGCGATATCTCCACCCATATTCGCCATCTTTTTGACGTTTTGACATCTCAAATCTGTATATTTGGCAAAATACCAATCACCGACGGTGATATCTGCGGGATGGCAAAAGAATAATTGAGTTCGATAGATAAACTTATAAGGTTCGAAAACAAAAAGTGAGTGAGGTGATGCATATGCTGAGTGAAAAGATGCTGGGTGCCCTGAACGAACAGCTCAACAAGGAGCTCTTCTCGGCCTACTTCTACCTTGGAATCGCGGCCTACTTCAAGGACAGAAGTTTGGACGGCTTCGCGAGCTGGATGGAGGCGCAGGCTGAGGAGGAACTCGGGCACGCGCTCAGGATATACGACTACATCTTCAACCGCGGTGGAAGGGTCGAGCTTGAGAGGATTGAGAAGCCGAAGCAGACCTTTGAGAGCCCGCTGAAGGCCTTTGAGGCGGTCTACCTGCACGAGGTCGGCGTTACCCAGTCGATCTTCAAGCTGGTTGACCTGGCCAGGGAGGAGAACGACCACGCGACCTACAACTTCCTCCAGTGGTTTGTCGAGGAGCAGGTGGAGGAGGAAGCAAGCACCAAGGCGATCGTTGACAAGCTCAAGATAATCGGCGACAGCCCGCAGGGCCTCTTCATGCTGGACAGGGAGCTCGGGGCAAGGAGTGCCCAGTTGAGGGCACTTCTGACCCAGGAGACCTGACCTTTTGTTTTTTCAGCGGAAACGTTTTTAGGGTTCACTGCATATGTTGATACGGTGATGTCCATGGCGGAACCCCTCGTTAAGAAAGCCTATGAGGTAGAGAAGAAGGCAGCCTCCAGTTACACGGATGGGCTGAAGATGATAAAGGGTCAGGGTTTGAGGTACACGAAAGTCGAGGAGATCGTGGGAAGGATAGCCGTAGACACGATAATCCACAAGCATTTGATGGAGGCGATACTTGAGGCACAGAAGGAGTTTGAAAGCCTTTCAGAGGGGCCCATTGAGGAGGTCAAGGAAGTGGAGCTGTCCCCCGAGCAGAAGGCGCTTGTGAAACGCTTCGCCGAGATGCACCTTGAGATAGAGAAGGACATGATCAAGACGTACCAGGAGATGGCCGAGAAGATGACGCACCCCCTCTTCAAGGGCATAGCCAAGGCCCTCGTTGAAAACGAGATGGAGCACCACAGGCTCCTCGGCGAACTGATAGCAAAGTACAGGGAGTGAGCCTGCTCCTTCTCCCTTTTCTGTTTATTCCAAAAGAAAAGAGAACGGGCTCACGGCCCCATGTGCATCATCTGGCTGTACATGGCCCAGTCTAAGAGCAGCTCGTACTCGGCCTTCAGGTTGTAGTAGTGGCCCCACTCCATATCGCTGAGGTAGCGCATGAGCCTCTTCTTCTCCTCTCCCTCAACCATCTTCTCAAGCTCCGCGTAGAACTTCGCCGCTATCTCCTCCGCCTTCATGGCCCACCTTATCAGGTCGATGACGTCCTCGACCCCCTTGAGCTCCCGGGCCACCGGTCTGAGCTCCGGCCCTATGTGCTCCTTTGGAAAAACGACCTCCTTTCCCGGGAACATGTTCTCGTATATCCTCCTGAGCAGTTCCTCGTGCTTCTTCTCCTCCCCGGCGAGCCATTCGATCTTCTCCTTGAGCTCGCGTATGTCCACGTTTTCGGCGAGGCTCTCGTAGAACTTCCTTGCGCCTATCTCCGCCTTCACTGCCATTCCAAGGAGCTCCTCAAGGGAGAAGTCCCTGATCCTTTCGAGGGGAAGTCCCTCATCAACTTCAGGTGAAGTCATCCCAATCACCAGAGGGGGGTAGGGCAAGGAGCTATTAACCTTTTTCGGTTGCCGGGCCCTCCTTTTACGCCCATCTTGGGGAGAAGAGTGGTTTGGAAAATTTGAGGAAGGGAGGGCCTAAGCCCTCTTCCCCTCGAAGAACCTCTGCACGAGCCTTAGCTTTGGCGTTCTCTTCCAGAGAGGGGTTTTGTCCCTCCTGTATGCGGGAACCATCTCCTCGAAGGCCGGCTTCTCGCTGACGTAGAACACCCCGAGCGGGAGCGGGTCGGTCTCTATCGCGCGCCTGAATGCCGCTTCCCTGTCTTGGGGGTCGTGATCCTCCATCCAGT
Source organism: Thermococcus sp. (assembly GCA_015523195.1). Lineage (GTDB taxonomy): Archaea > Methanobacteriota_B > Thermococci > Thermococcales > Thermococcaceae > Thermococcus. The sequence goes on along the minus strand of WAKU01000044.1, from coordinate 9,667 downwards.
AGGTGTGCTCCCTGTACCAGGCGTAGGTGTTCACCTTGTTGAAGCTCACACACGGGTGCAGGATGTCCACTATCGCGAGCCCCTTATGCTTTATCGCCTTTTTGATTATCTCCACGCTCTCCTTGAAGTAGCCCATGAAGGTTCTGGCAACGAAGGATGCATCGAGGGCTATGGCCAGGGCAAGCGGGTTGAAGGGCTCTTCAAACACTCCCCAGGGCTGCGTCGGCGTCTTAACTCCCTTCATCGTCGTCGGCGAGGCCTGCCCCTTTGTCAGGCCGTAAATCTGGTTGTCGTGGATTAGGAGGGTTATGTCCGGGTTCCTCCTTATCGCATGAAGAAGGTGGTTTCCGCCTTCAGCGTACATGTCGCCGTCTCCGCCCTCGGCTATGACGGTTAAACTTGGATTCGCGGCCTTAACTCCTGTCGCTATCGGTATCGCCCTTCCGTGGAGCGTGTGGTAGCCGTTGGCGTTGACGTAGTGGGGCATCTTTGCCGCCTGGCCTATTCCGCTGATTATCGCGACTTCGCTGGGCTTTAACCCGAGCTCCGCCAAGGCGGAGATGAGTATGTTCCTTATGCCGAAGTTACCGCAGCCTGGGCACCAGGCTATGTCCTCGCTCCCCGGCCTCTTCGGCTCGAAGAGCTCCCTTCCAGTGGGAAGCTGAACGTTCATTCTACCACCCCCTTGAGGGCATCTAAGACCTCTTCGACCGAGAAGGGCCTCCCGTCGTACTTCAGAACCCTGTGGTCGGCCTTAACGCCGAGCTCCTTCCACAGCAAATCGGCGAACTGGCCGGTGACGTTGTTCTCGACCACAATCACCTTCTTCCCCTCGAAGAACTTCTTCGCCTCTGGATTGAGCGGGTAGACCCAGCTGAAGTGCAGGTGGGCAACCTTCTCGCTCCCGAGCTTTTCAATGGCCTCCTCGACAACGTGGAGGGTCGAGCCCCAGCTGACCACGAGGTATTCGGCGTTCTCGTTTCCGATAAGCTTTGGAAGTGGGGCGTCCCTCTTTATCGTCTCAAGCTTCTTCACTGCTCTCTTCTCCTGCATCTTTACCGTGAGCTCTGCATCTTCCGTTATGTCTCCCCACTCGTCGTGCTCGTTTCCGTTGCCTATCACAACCTCCTCGCCGTAGCCCGGAACGGCCCTCGGCGAGATCCCGTTCTCGGTGAGCTCGTACCTCCTATAGCCGGGCTTCGCCTCGACTATGTAACGCTCGAACTTAACTTTGCTCACATCCGGTGCTGGAAGGTTGTAGTAGGTGTCCACGAAGTACTGATCCGTGAGGATTATCACGGGCGCCTGGTATTTATCAGCTAAGTTGAAGGCCTCGGCACTCAGGTAGAACGCCTCCTCAAGGCTTCCCGGGGCTAAAATTATCCTCGGGAAGTCGCCGTGGCCGGCGTGGAGGACGAGGTTTAAATCACCCTGCATCGTCCTCGTTGGTAAACCGGTAGCGGGCCCGGGTCTCTGGGCGAGGTGTATCACAACCGGGTTCTCGGCCATTCCGGCTAAGCTGAGCGCCTCGCTCATGAGCGCGAAGCCGCCGCCAGAGGTACTCACCATCGCCCTCGCTCCGGCGAACCACGCCCCTAAGGCCATGTTTATCGCCGAAATCTCGTCCTCGACCTGCTCCACTATTATCCCGAACTCTTCAGCGTGCTGGGCCGCGAAGGTGGAAACACCCGTTGACGGGCTCATGGGGTAGAAGCTCAGGAAGTCCATGCCCCCGGCTAGGGCGCCTATCCCTACCGCCTCTGTTCCCGTGAGGAGAATTTCGTCTCTCACCACCTCGTCCTTTTTCACGTTGACCCTGATTGTCTCATCCTCGCAGAGCTTGACTCCAAGGTCGTAGCCCTTTTTAGCGGCTTCGATGTTTTTTCTCACGATGCTCTCGCCCTTGCTCCCGAAGCGCTTCCTTATGTACTCCTCAACTGCCCTAAAGTCGCCGTGGAAGAGACCCACTATCAGACCTGCTGAGGTCGTGTTGATGTAGAGCTGACTGCCAGTTTCGAGGGCCATCTTCGTGAGCGGAACCTCAACGAGATTGATCCTTCCGAGGAAGCTTTCCTCAACGTTCTCTTTTTCCCCTAAGACAACGGTGTCTTTGCTCAGCCTGTCATCCACCCAGCCCAGAACGCCCTGCTTGAAGGGCACGAGGATGTCTATCCTCCTCACGAAGGCCCTGACCCGCTTCGCCGATACCCTTATCTCCGTCGTGTTCATCCCGCCCCTGACGCGGGACATGTACTCCTTGTTCGCATAGACGTGATAGCCTGACTTCTTTAAAGCGTGGGTCAGTATCTCCTCCACCGTCTGGATGCCCTGCCCGGCGGCACCGCCGAGGACTATCGAGACCTCATCCCTAAACTCCATGGGACCACTTCCGTAAGTTTTTATGTTTATCAAAATTAGTTCGTTAAGCGACCTTATATAATTTTCCCAGCGAAGGGTAGGGGTACCCAATTATGCCCCAAAAGGTTAATATGTGCGAAAGGGGAAGTAAGTTCGAGGTGGTTTTGATGGAGGTTGCAGAGGGGGAAGTTTTCGAGATAGCGAGGAACGCCGAGATAAAGGCGAAAGAAGCTTACGAAAAGTTAGCATCGCTCACGAACAGCGACATGATAAGGAACGAGCTGCTTCTCTTAGCGAAGGAGGAGGACAAGCACCGCGAGATAATCGAGAGGATGGCAGAGCAGTTCAAGGCCGGGGGCGAGCCCAAGAAGGTCGAGCTCAAGGCCATGGGCGAGTTCAAGGTCGTAGCTGAAAAGATGGCCGAGGCGATAAAGAAGCCAGACATAAACCTCGACGAGATATACGAGATAGCCATGGAGGCGGAGAAGGTCAGCGAAAAGCTCTACAGAGAGCTGGCTTCTTATGCAGCCAACGAGAAGACGAGGGTCATCCTTGAGATGCTGGCTGATATGGAGGCCAACCACTACACCCTCCTGAAGAGGCAGTACGACTACATAGTCCGCTACCCTGAGCTCTACAAGGAGGAGTTCTACGACCAGCTCATGAAGGACATAAACTTCAACTTCTGACCTATTTTTCCTTTAATCCTTTAAGGCAGTACGCCGCACGGGGCTCTTGGGAATTAACGCTCTTTCCAGCTTAAACAGCCAAGAACGGAAGCAGGTAGAGGGTGATGGCCACTGTAAGCTGGTTGGAGAAGTTGTCATCAGGGGGCAGGTTGAAGAACTCTGCCACGGTTCCCGCGAGGGAGCCAGCGAGGGCGGCAAAGGGGCCGAGGAGGGGGTAGATTATCAGGAAGCCGCTCACAAAGTAGGCTAAACTGCCTTCCACGCTCTTGCCGTTTGAAAACCTGTGCCTCCCGAGGTTTTTGCCGACTATCGCCGCGAGCGCGTCTCCGACCGTTGCAACCGAGATCGATGCCACCGCTATCCTTGACGAGAAGAAGTAGACTATCACGAGGGAGGCGAGGGTGAAGTAGATGTGGGCGGCAACGCCATCCCTTTCATGCGGCCGCTCTATGTCATGTATGTGGCGCTCGATTGCCTCGACGCTGGAAGCGACGTCGGGGTTTATGATGCGGAGCCGTACCTTTATGGCGTCCCTAAGCCCCTCGATTATCCTGAAGGGTTCGAGGACTACGAAGGCGACGAAGGCGACCGCCACGAAGTAGAGGGTGAACTCCCTGCCGGAGGCGAGGTAAAGCGTTGGAACGACGAGACCGGTTAGGTGAAGGGCTTTACGCTTCAGCTCGGCCCTTATTCCCTTCTCCATCCCTGATCACCTTCAGGGCTTCGAACAGGTCTTTCACGATGTAATCGGCGTTCCTGACTATCCTGTTCCTGAAGTAGCCCCTCCTCACGAGTATCCCAACGGCCCCTATAGCCTTTGCGCCCCTCATGTCGGTGTCGTCGCGGTCGCCAACCACGTAGACTCTCTCTTCACCAGAGCGTTCGACCGCGAGGACGAAGTTGTGGGGCTCAAGCTTGCTGTGGCCGGTCTCACCGCTTATTATGATGTCGTCGAAGTACCCGGCAATTCCAAGCCTCTCTATCTTCTTTCTCTGCCACTCGGAGGAGGAGTCCGTGACGAGCGCCACTTTAGCCCCCAGCTCCTTAAGTCCCATGAGGAAGGGCAGTGCATCGGGGTACAGCCTGAGTTTTGAGAAGAACTCGCCCTCGACCAGCTCCACCATCTCGCGGACTTCCGCGCGCTCGATGTCGGGGTAAAGTGCTAAAAGAACGTCCTTAATCAGCTCCCCGGGGCCGAGGAGATGGTACCTCTTAATTGATTCAAAGCTCCGGTATTTCCCGAGGAGGAGGTATTTGACGAGTCTGAACCTCCTCTTCCTGATGAGGTGGATCATGAGCTTTATGAGCGCGGACTTGCCGGCCTCCCACGTGTTGCAGAGGGTGTCGTCGAGGTCAACGATCACGAGCATGCTCTGAAGTCTGGCTCAGCCTTTAAAACTTCTCGGGTTAACATTTAAAAATAGGAGGGGCAGAGTTGAGGACGATGAGGGGGGATATCCTTATACTCACCGGCACCGGACTGGTTGTCATCGGCTTCCTCCTGATCTTCATAGGGGCGCTGATCTCATCCCTCGGGGGCGGCGAGGTTGAAGGGGGAGGGGTCATAATGATAGGCCCGATCCCCATAGTCTTCGGAAGCGGGCGGGCCGCCACGCTCGCGATGATCTTAGCGGTGATCCTGATGGTTCTCTGGATACTCGGCTTCCTGCTGACCAGGAGGGGATGAAGTGGAGTTCCTCGCGGCCCTTGCGGTTCTCCTCGTGACTGCGAAGAGCATTGAATGGGCCCTCGAAAAAGCCGATATACACCCGATAATAGCTCATGTCCTGACCGGGGTCATCCTCGGCCCCTTCGCCCTCGGGCTGATAAACCCCGGGGAGAGCCTTGAGGTTCTCGCAGAGTTCGGGCTGATAATGATGATGCTCTACATGGGGCTCACGAGCAACTTCTCCTCTATAGCCCAGAACACCGAGAGGGCAACGGTAGTGGCAGCCCTCGGGGTCATGTTCTCTTTCCTTCTGGGCTTCGCGACGGTTTTAGCCTTCGGAAAGACCCTAACGGCCGCGGTTTTCGTTGGGGTAACCCTCGGGAACACAGCGATAGAGGTCACGAGCGGGATCCTCGTCAGGGAGAGGGTCAAGAGGGCAGTTTACTCGATCCTAATGGGTGCAGCCTTCGCCGACGACATAATAGCGGTCTACCTGATAGGCATAGTGACTGCCATGAGCGGGGGCCAGCTCACCTTAAGTTCCCTCGGCATTCTGACCGTTAAGATATTCACCTTCATTGCCGTTATCCTCCTCGTCTCCGACAGAGTGTTCAAGAGGGCCAAGTGGTTCTACCCGGTGATCAGAAACCTCAACGTCTTCTTCACCTTCACTTTGATACTGACCTTCACGTTGGCGATACTGGCCCAGTGGGTGGGTCTGAACCAGATAATCGGGGCTTACTTAGCGGGCCTGACGATAAGCAGACTGCGCGAGAGGAAGGATCCCTTGGTCGTCACGAGGATAAAGCTCAACGAACTGATAGAGGATCTCCAGGTGGTTCTGACTGAGTTCTTCATGCCTCTGTTTTTCATCTACGTGGGTCTCATGTTCAACCCGCCCCGGGGATCCCTCAGCCTCTCCCTCATCGCGGCGCTCTACGTTTCAGCCGTCCTCGGGAAGCTCATAGGCTGCGGTCTCGGGGCGAGGCTCCTCGGCTTCAGCGGGGAGGACTCCATGATGATAGGGATCGGGATGGGCGGCAGGGGGAGCCTCGAACTGGCCATACTGACCTTCGGCCTCAGGGCGGGCCTCATAGACCAGTCCCTCTTCGCGAGTGTGATAACCGTCTCGATGCTGACGGCCCTCACGACCCCCGTCTTTTTCAGGGCCTACCTGAGGCACCTAACCTCGGGGCAAAAGCTTAAATCCAGGCCTTCAGAGGGCTGAGGGGTGAGGGAAACGACGGCCGGCGGGGGCGTGTTTCCAGCGAGGGGAAGCGACGAGGAGGATGTTCTGAAGGAGCTGGAGGAGAAGACGGGGGGAGACCTGACCTTTGACTCGGGAAAGATTCTCGGGAGCATGTGTACCCATCCCCATCCCCTCGCCGTTAAAGTAGTCCAGCGCTATATAGACAGGAACCTCGGCGACCCCGGACTTCACGTCGGGAGCCAGGGGGTTGAGAGGGAAGCCGTTGACATGTTAGCAAGCCTCCTCGGCCTTGAGAAAGGCTACGGCCACATAGTTTCTGGCGGAACTGAGGCGAACATCTTGGCGGTGAGGGCCTTCAGGAACCTGGCGGACGTTGAAAAGCCGGAGCTCATCCTCCCCGAGAGCGCCCACTTCTCCTTCATCAAGGCCGGTGAGATGCTCGGCGTTAAACTCGCCTGGGCTCGGTTGAGGGATGACTACTCCGTCGATGTAAAAGACGTTGAAAGCAAGATAACGGACAACACTATTGGGATCGTTGGCATCGCAGGGACGACCGGGCTGGGAGTTGTTGATGACATCCCCGCTTTAAGCGACTTAGCTATGGACTACGGCCTTCCACTCCACGTTGATGCGGCCTTCGGCGGCTTTGTGATACCTTTTGCGAAGGCCCTCGGCTACGATATTCCGGATTTTGACTTCAGGCTCAAGGGAGTGAAGAGCATAACCATAGACCCCCACAAGATGGGCATGGTGCCTATTCCGGCCGGGGGAATAATCTTCCGCGAGAGGAAATATCTTGAGGCGATAAGCGTTCTCGCCCCGTATTTGGCCGGGGGAAAGATATGGCAGGCCACCATAACCGGGACGAGGCCAGGGGCCAACGCTTTAGCGGTCTGGGCGATGATAAAGCACCTCGGCTTTGAGGGTTACATGGAAATAGTGAGGAACGCGATGGAGCTGAGCAGGTGGTTCGCGGGGGAGCTGAAGAAAATCCCCGGCGTTTACCTTGTCCGCGAGCCGGTTTTGAACATCGTCTCATTTGGGGCCAAAGAGCTGGAAAAAGTTGAAGAGGAACTTAAGAAACGCGGCTGGGGTATAAGCGCCCACCGCGGTTACATTAGGATAGTCATGATGCCCCACGTGAGGAGGGAGCATTTAGAGGAGTTTTTGGGGGATTTGAGGGGGATTCTAAAGGGTCTTTGATCCCTCGGCGGTTTTACTCGCTTTTACCATGCTCGTCACCCACCTGCACTTTAAAACACTCTCTGGCTCTCCTGAGCAGGAGCTCATCGTTAACTCTCCTGCCAATACGCTTAAAGAGGGCTGTGGTGATGTCCGAGGCAAGCTCTACTCTCTCTTCTTCCCCAATTAGTTCGAAGAATGTCTCATCGTCTCTCAGGCCTTCCCCAACAGTAAAGAGAATCCTGTATTCATTCCAACTCATTACCAGAGCATACAGACCAGAAAATCCCCCAGATTCGTCAACCAGCTCGTAGAGACCGTCTTCAAGGGAAAGAAGATCTTTTTTCACGACTGTGAGGCCAGAAGGGAGTATTTCGAGTTTTCTTTTTCTTAAAACCCCTTCCAGCCATTCGTAGGTTCTGAACTGGCTCCACTCCCCAAAAACCTCGTCCACCCATTCGTTAATCTCATCAAGCCATTCACTCCCATACACGTAACCCATGATAAGGGCTGCTCCAGCATCCATCAACTTTTCAAGGAACTTCATAAACTCCCAGCCTGAAACGAAGTTAAACCCACCTGTGCAAGTTTGGAAGTCGACGATTGTTATTTCATTCTTTGAGAACACTTCAACCCAGAAACCAACGCCTGAATACCACTCGGGTTTAGTCGTCTTCAGGATTATCCCCTTAGTCTCTCCCTTAAACACTAATTTGAATCCTCTTGTGTCATAGTGTTCATACCAGTAGTCCAGATCATGCTCCGTTTCTTTAACGAGCCCGAACTGCCTATCTAATTCATCAACAACCTCATCCCACGGCCTCTCAAACACCACAACCACATCATAACAATCACCCATGGCGTCACCCCCCGATGTAAAATAAAGAAAGTCAGTTAAATTCCGAACTCAACTGAACTATTCCAACATCCACTCCAAATTTAGACCTTGCTTCCCGTATAGCTCTCATAACATCATAGTGCTGCCTCGGACTGTAGATGTCCTTTGAGTAATACACGTAGATTTTCCTGACACCCCGACTCTTAGCATACTCGGCCTGTTTAACTATCTGTCTGGGTTTTATCCCTCCGTAACTCCTCTTGCACACCCAGTCCAACAAGAACCGCCAGGCTGCTTAGGGAATCGCTCCTGTGGTGGTAGGCGTCTGCTATGAGGATCTGGCTGTCCAGCTTTCTGCCTATGTGGACTGAGTAGCGGAACATGGCTTCCTTGGCGAGGATCGAGAGAACCGTGACGCCGAGCATGAGGGCGTTCACATCGATGGCCCCTCCCCCGATTATCCTGTAGATTGAATCGCGCCCTATCTCATAGGAGATTATGAGGAGGATCTCTCCGATGAGAAACGCAACCAGCGGCTCGAAGCGCGCATGGCCAAAAGGGTGACTCCTGTCCGGGGGTTTGGAGGATATCCTTATCCCTGCGTAGCCGATGACGCTCGTCACAACGTCGCTCAGGGAGTGGACGCCGTCCGCGATGAGGGCTATGCTTGAGTAGAGGAACCCGACGGCTAACTTGAGGAGGGCAAGGAGAACGTTCCCGACTATGGAAACCCAGATGGGCTTGTAAACTTCTTCCAACTTACCACCCCCGACCGCGGCGTGATGCGATAGCGCCAGACTAAAAATAAGTGGAGCGGTCAGTCCGTCACTCCCTCGTCACAGCTCGGACAAGGCTGAACTCATCATCCCAGAAGGACTAAAAAAGAGGGATTAAAAAGGTATGCTCAGCGATCACCTTTCCTTCCTCACCGGTCGGTTCGCCCATCATTCATCATCGCGTTAGAGGCTTCTCGGCGGGGTTTAAGAGGCTTCCCATCACTGCCTCGCCGTTATTATGAGGCCGACCCTTGAAGTGTCCGTGAGGCAGTCGTTGCCTGCTGAGGGGGACAGCTGAAAGGTTACCTCGACCTTGAGGACGCCGTTCACTGGCAGAGACCCCGAGAAGATCTGAAGCTCGCTCATGTTGAGCTCCCTGAGGCTCTTCCCGATGTACTCAGTCAGGACTTTCTCATTGCCATCCTGAGAGACGCGGAAGTCCTTGATTATCAGGTACTTGCTGAGCTCTCCAGCATTGGGGGTCTTATCAACCAGGGCCTCGGCCTTGCTCAGGCTGCCGTCCTCGGCGTCGGTTACGTTGAACACCATGGAGACGGCGGAGAGGGCGTAGTCGCCGCGGTTCTTTATGTAAAATGTGAACGTTCGGTTCTCACCGGGCTTGATGTCGCTGAAGGAGAAGAGCTTGTAGTCATCGTAAAACCTGCTGCCATCTTTGCTTATGCCGATGTCAAAGTCTCCGGTGGAGATCTGGTTTCCGTTGGACTTGGCCACGTCGCTGAAGTACGAAACCCCGAACTTAAGGCCCGCCCCGATGAGCAGCAGGGCCAGCATTCCGACAACTGCCAAACGTCTCATCTTCACCACTCCAAACAGTGATTCAATCTTATTATGTTGAGCTTATTTATAAATTTTTCTATTGGTGATAGTTTAAGAGGACTTTAGTGAGATTATAAAGAAGCTGGGGGAGGGGGCATAGCAGTGGAG
>WAKU01000043.1 GCA_015523195.1 Thermococcus sp. | reverse complement strand
GTAGTTGGCCCCCCAGTGGAGCAGGGGCGTGAAGACGAGGAGGAAGAGCATCTGGCCGGAGGAGATGGTCTTAACGGGATATGCAAATACCATGGCGCTTATCAGGAAGCCGAGCTGGTCGAGGCCGACCGCTGGGTAGCCCCTCGGCAGGTCGAGGCGCCTCTTTATGAAGCTCCCTATCAAGTCCCCAAAGAGTGCCCCAAACGACAGGAGGAACGCCAAAAGGAGCGCCGATCCGGGGGAACCGTAGAAAGAGGGAGTGAGGGAATACTGGAGGAGCCCTACGATGGTACCGGTGGCGATGCCGCCAACAAAGCCCCTCCACGTCTTTCCATCGCCGAGGACCCTTTTTCCGTCCTTCCACAGCCTCCCGCCGTCTATGGGCCTCCCTCCGCCGAAGAGCACGGGGGAACCGTTGGCAAAATAAGCCGGGAGTATGTACCAGAGCGCCCAGGCGAGGGATGAGAGTGCGCCCATTGATTCCACCGGAGGCTTTTGGAGGGGGCTTTAAAAAAGCTTCTGGTGGAATTCTTTTTAACCTGCCTGAAAGATCCGGGGTGGGTGAGGAAAATGCCGGCTAAGTGCAAGTTCTGCGACAGGCCAGCCTTCATCAAGCTCCACTATCCGAGGATGTACCTCTGCGAGGAGCACTTCAAAGAGTACTTCGAGAGAAAGGTCAGGCGGACGATAGAACGGTATAAAATGTTCAAGCCGGACGATAAGATACTCGTCGTCGTCTCGGGCGGAAAGGACTCAGCCGTCACCGCATACATTCTCAGGAAGTTCGGTTACAATATAGAGTGCCTCCACATAAACCTCGGCATAGGGGATTACAGCGAGAAGGGCGAGCGCTACGCTAAGATGCAGTGCGGGAAGATTGGAGCGCCCCTCCACGTCGTCCGCGTGAGGGAGCTTCTGGGCCACGGAATAGGCGAGGTCAAAACGAGACGACCGACGTGCTCCTACTGCGGCTTGACCAAGCGCTACATCTTCAACAAGTTCGCCTACGACAACGGCTTCGATGCCGTCGCCACCGGTCACAACCTCGACGACGAGGCGAGCTTCATCTTCAACAACATTATGAACTGGAACACCCAGTATCTCGCCAAGCAGGGGCCCGTCACTCCAGCCGGCTTCAACGGAAAACTTGTGAAGAAGGTCAAGCCCCTTTACGAGGTCACGGAGAGGGAGGTCGTTGCCTACGCCCTCGCCAGCGGCATAGAGTACGAGATAGAGGAGTGCCCGTACGCGAGGGGCGCGACGACGCTTGAGTGGAAGGGGATACTGAACCAGATGGAGGAGAAGAGGCCTGGAACCAAGATCAACTTCGTCAAGGGCTACCTGAGGAAGAGGCACCTCTTCGAGGCGGAACTGAAGGAGGCTGAGCTGAGGGAGTGCAAAGTCTGCGGCATGCCGGCGAGCAGCGATGTCTGCTCCTTCTGCAGGTTCTGGGGGCTTAAGGAGCCCATAGACTTCAGGGTAAGGCACCGATGATGAGAGGATCCCCCGGGTTTCTACTCCCAAGAACGGTGGGACACAGATGAGGTTAAACGCTAAAGGTCAAGGCTCCAGAGGAATAGGGATAAACCGGCCTAAAAACGACCTCGTTCTCAAATTTTCTGGTTCCCCGAGAAAAGTGATTTAAACCCTTAAACACAAGACAGGAACCAAGGAGGTGATGGGATGGGGCTTAGAGATGCCGTTATGGTCGAGCTCTGGGAGTCAATACAGCCCGGAGAAACAGTGCTCTTTGAGAGGAGCGGGGAGGGCAACTTGGCCTTTGGGCTCTACCAGATAATCGAGTGGGCCGCCGAGAAAGGGTTCAGGGTGATCATAGCGGACGTGCTCGACTCGTATGAGACGATGCTCTCCAAGATGAGGCTCATGGGCCTGGATCCGGGGAAGCTGTCCGGGATAGAGGTCATAAAGATAGGGGGCTCAAAGAAGTTCGGGAGGGTCATCGCCCACATAGAGGAGATATCTGAGCCCATGATACTCTCAAAGAAGTTCAAGGAGGCCTACGAACCAATAATAGCGGACTCAAGCAGGAAAGTCCTGGCCGTCGCGGTCGGCATTGAGAGGCTCTTCGCGGTTTCAGACATCACCATCGGAGGCGTTCAGGTCATAGTCAGCCACTTAGCGGGCTACGTCGGGAGGGCGAACAGACTCGGGATATACCTTGTGAAGAGGGACATACTTCCCAAGGAGAGGGAGTTCCTAATAAACATGTTAGAGGACACAGCGACGACCGTCATCAAGACGGAAAAGAGGGGGCGAATGACCGAGTTCCACGTCGTCAAGTCAGTGAACAGGGACTTGGAAGGCATCCTGATAAGGGTATGAAAAGGGATCAAAGCTCCCTAAAGCGGAGCCTGAAGCTGAGCCCTCCCTCTAAAGGGAAGAGGATTGTATAGCTGACCCCCTGCTGGATGAAGTCCCACCCGCTCTCGCTCTGGCTCAGGGTTTTTATCGGGTACTTCCAGACCCTCGCTTTTCTATCGAGCTCTATTCCTGCTTTGCCCATGCCGTAGGGGTCGTTGATTTCAAAGCTTTCGGCCTCGAATTCACCTGGATTTTCCATGACGCTGTGAACGGCTAAGTTGAGTTCGACGCCGAAGAGGGCCTTTGCTTCGCTCCTCACAGTGTAGTCAACTGCAAAACCGTCCTCTGTGAGGTGGAAGGTCTTCTCCACCTTGGCCGGCCTTCCCGAGACACTCCCATCCCTCTCAAGTGAGATGCCGCCGTTGAAGAGGCTGAAGTCATAAGCCCCGCTTACAAAGTCGCCGAGCTCGCTGTACCTGCTGAGGCGGTACCCGTCAAGGGTCGTCTCCGGCTTTATGAAGTGATCCTGGAGGATCGCCCTTAGATGGCTGTCGTAAGCTAACTCGCGCCTTATCTCCTCAGGAATCCGCTTCCCGAGCTCGTGTATGCTTGCAACACCGTCTTTGCTCTCCTCCTCGGGTGTCGCGGCCTCTGGAACCTCGTGGTAGTGCTCCCATCTTCTCGCCAAAACGTCGTTGTAGTTGACGGCCTTCCCCTTTGAACTCAGCTCGAAGAGAGCACCACCGTAGGCGGGCTTGAAGACCGCGTAAAAGGCCTCGTTCTCCAGGAAGACCTCGTCTCCCCCGTCGAAGTCTATGTCCCTGACGAAGCTTCCAGTGGAAACGAAGCTGTTCGCCTTTATGATGTTCTCCCAGACGGCCCTGCGGAGGTGCGGGAGGTAGACGCCACCAAAGACGCCGTGCCAGTAGGCATCGTTGCACTGGGCCTTGAATATGAACTTCCTCGCCTCCGGCTTATCCCTGACCAGTTCGCTGACCATCAGCATGCGCTTGTGCATGTAGTTGCTCTCCGGATACTTGAAGAAGAAGTTCTTCCAGATGCCGCCGCGCACGAAGACGCGGTACCTCTCGAACTTTCCCTCCTCCTTGAGTCCCTCGACGAACTCGACGAAGAGCTTTGCCTGCTTCGCCGGCAGAGACCACTCACTCATCTCAAAGTAGGAAGCTATCGGAAGATAGACGAGACCCCTCGGTTTAAAGCGGGCGAGATACTCGGAGTAAAGCATCAGGCTAATCCTCTCGTCGCTTGAAACCCTGTCGAAGAATTCCCTCAGCCAGCCCTTTTCATAGACCCACTCGTGGGTTCCGGGCCAGACGCCGAACTTCTCGCCGTCGTCGTGGAAGACCGCGACCTTGCTCTCGTCCCCGTCGTCGAGGGAGTGGAGGTAAGCTATCGTCTTCTCGACCGGGCGGAAGGGAATGAGATAGCGGAGCTTCTCGTCTATAGGGAAGACGGTGATTGCCTTTCCCCCGTCCTCGGTGTAGTAAGGCCAGAAGAGCTCCTCCTTGGCGAGGCCGGCGCTCATGAAGTGGTAGTCGTCAACTATGACGTACTCTATACCCACCTCGCGGAGGCTCTTCACCAGCTCCGGCTGCCAGACGCGCTCGGTGAGCCAGACACCCTTCGCTTCATAGCCGAGCTTCCTGGCGAAGTCCTTGAGGAGCCTGATCTGCTCCAGCCTGTCCTCCTTGGGGATTGAAGCCAAAACCGGCTCGTAGAAGCCCGCTACCACTATCTCCAGCTGACCTTTTTTAACGAGAGAGCGGAGCAGATCGAGGTGCTCCGCTCTGTTGCCGGCTATCCACTCAAGGAGCGGGCCGGAGTAGTGAACTGCAACCTTCATGTTAGGGTAATCCTCAAGGGTTTCCATGAAGGGTCTGTAAGACCTCTCGTAAGCGCTCTCCATGACCCACCCGAAGTTCCCGAGGGGCTGATGGTTGTGTATCCCGAAGATGAAGTTCACCATGTCCCTCACCACCGATGTTATCACTATGGGTGATACGATAGGGGCAGTATAAATACTTTGCTGATGCCGCTAACCAGGGCCCCTCAGGATGTTTCCTTTGAGAGCGCATTCCCGACCACCATCCCGTACCTGAGCTTATACGTGGCCCCCGCTATCCCGATCAGCCCCGGATCGTGTGTGGCCACCACCACGGTCTTTCCCCCTTCTTCGAGCTCCTTGAGGATATCTACGACCGCTTTCGAGGACTCCTCGTCCAAGTAGGCCGTCGGCTCGTCCAGGATAACCACCGCGGGATCCTTGGCAAGGGCCATTACTATTGACGCCCTCCTCAGCTCGCCCCCGCTGACTTCCGATGGTCTCTTCTTGAGCAGCCCCCGGATCCCCAACTTCTCTGCTAAAGAAACCGCAAGCTCTTTGTGGGCACCGTCAAGCCGGTCTGAGGAATTGAGGACGAGTTCAATGTTCTCCCAGAGGGTAAGCTGGGGAACGAAGACCGGCTGCTGGAAGGATATTCCCACTTCCCTCCTCAGATTGAGGAGCTCCTTCCTGGGCAGTTCGTAGGGGTTCCTTTCCCCGTATCTTACAGTGCCGCCTGTCGGCCTGAGGAGCGTTCCAACTGCCTTTAGCAGGGTCGTCTTTCCGGAACCGCTCGGACCGAACACAACGGTGATCTCTCCGGGGATGAAAGACCCCTCAAAATCCTTCAGTGCGGTAGTCCAGCTCTCCCAGGTCTTGTATCGAACCGTTAGACCTTCACATGTTACGCGCCATCCTTCAGACAATTTTCACACCTCCCTCATCTCTCCAAGTATTGAGGCAAAATAGAGGACGAGGCCCGCGAAGAGGCCGAGCAGGGGTGAGGCACTGATCAGCGCAAGCCCCTTCCCCACAAAGCCCATTGAGGCGAAGGAATACCCGTCCCTGAGCATCAAAACCGGGACAAAGGCCAGGACAAGTAGGGGCAGAAGGATGAGACCCCTAATGGACAGCGGCTCCTTCCCGTTGATCTTCATGAGCTCAACGAGCTCAAACAGCCTCCTCCCGTCCCTGATCCCGATGACAACTCCCGTTGCGGCCATCAGGAATCCGGAGAGCAGCAGGGGGATGAACCCCTTTGGATCTTCAAACTGGGACTGAACGTGGGAGGAAATGCCCCCCAAAGACCACAGATCGCTAAACGCTTTGGGATATTTTGAGACTACCGTCCCGTTTATCGCCCTCATTACCTCACCCGTTGTCTTGGAGTCCCCGTAGATCAGGAGGTACTTTGGCAGGGGTTTGAGGCCGTTTTTTCTTGCAACTTCGCAAGAGATAATTGGGGACTCAACACCTCCAGGAAGCATTTCAACAGTCCCATAGGGGGCAGAAAGCCTGTGGACGTTCCAAGAATCATCTATCACCGAGATAGTGAGTGAGTTCCCCGAAACCTGCACTGCCCCATACCTTTTGAGTTTTTCAAGGGAATACTGGGGGACGATGACTCCGTTCGGGAGGGAGTAGAGCTTGGAGTAGAGCAGCCGCGCCGTCGTGCTCATCCCGCCGGCTTTCTTCAGGAACTTCAGGAAGTCCCCATCATAGCATAAAATCCTGCCGTGGGTTGAGTAGGTCATCCCCTTTCCCTCGCCAATAGACCCCACGCTCCAGAGGGTTGCATACATTACGCCCCTCTCGGAAATCACCTCATGGGTCAAGTTGTACGCTTTGAGGAGGTTGTTTGAGTCTCCAAAGCTGACCACTCCGGTTGCACCGCCGCCGTACACATCGCTTATTGAGGCAAGCGAAACCAAAGGGGCTGAAAACAGCAGGGAGGTGTAGAGGAAGAGGACTCCGAGGGAGAGCACTCCCGGGGGGAGCAGCCTCGCGGCAGCCCTGTGGTGGGGGCCTCCTCGGTTCAGCAGGAGCAGGAACAGGGAAACGACCCCGAGTGATATCAAAACCCCCGGGAGGTACCTGAAGGACACCAGGCTGAAGAGCAGGGAGATGTCGGATCCTCCCCAGGAGAGGAGAAGACCCAAGATACCCGAGGCGAGAATCCTCAGGTGAACACTGTAGTGAAGGAGGACCCCGAGGAGACCCAATAGGATAAGGGAGAGGAGCGTTAAGCCAAGCTTTCTTCCGAACTCCCTTCCGGCCACGAAGTTCCTCAGGACGTAAACGAGCAAGAGCATCACTGCCGAGAGGAAGGCCGCTTTTCTGCCGAGAAATACCGCCGAAACCCCGAGCGCAAAGAGAACGGTTCCCGCGGTGATCAAATCCAGAACGATCTCCCTGCCGCCGCTGGTCGAGATTAGGTACCTCATCCTCCTCTCGCCCTCTTTTTCCCTGCCCATTATGACCAGCATAGCCGGCAAAACAGGGAGGAAGAGGGCCACATAGCCCCACAGGTAGTCCCATAGGCTCTTATTGGTCGATTCTGCCGCTGAAACCCAGCGAGGAGTCAGAACGTTCATGACGACGGAGAGGTTGTATCTGGCGGCTTCCCGGGATAGGGCTTGGTAGATCCTCCCTATGCTCTGGCTTCCGTCTGTTATGACTATTATCCCCTGGCTTCCGATGGAGAGTTCTCCCAAGTCGTCTCCAACGCCATAGGGCTTGAGCAGCTTTCTCGCGAACTCCGGAGAGGCTATACAGGCTTTATCATCGTATTTCTCCCACCTCTTTAGAATCGCCCTGAGGACCCTGCTCTTCTCGTCGTTTCTCGGGAGAACCTTGACTGTGCCTATCCTGATAGTAGCAACGCCGTCATACCCCTGGAAGTTGTCTATGAAGTAGGTGTAGTAGTACCTTATCTCCGCCCCTTCCGTTTTATCCTTGGCCGTTTCGCCCGAAACGTAGCAGTCGGCCCCTCTATATCCCCCCAAGAGGGGTACTAAAATTATCCAGTCCTCAGGAGTGCTGGAATTCTCGTCTGAGACATACAGCGGAAGATAAACTTCCGTGGCCCTTATTCCTGCATTGGCAAGCATGCCCCGGATGTCGTTTACCGAGAGGCCGCCGTAACCCTTCACGGAACGAGGGGGTTCAGCTCCAGTGGGGGCTTCTTTTTCGCTTTTCAGATAGATGATGCCCCCTTCATTGTAATCCTTTGGAAGAAACTGAAACGAAAAGTAGTTACCCGAAAACTCCCCGAGCCTCATTTCGGTGGCCTGGTTTATGAGAGCGCTCGCCGTTGCGGGCAGTACCGCGACGAGAAAAACGAGGAGAAGGAAGGAGAGAAAGACCTTTGAGTAGTGCCTTATCATTGTTCTGAACTTCATCACGGCACCTCCGAGCTTTTAGGGAAAAGTAATACCTAACAACATTGGAGATGTGCTGCTAAGGCCGGTCTCTCCATATGCTGACCCCAAAGTGGCCTGGTGTAGTATGTACAGGCCAAGCACTATCACTACTAATATCTTAGGTAAACTATATTTCCAGCTATCCATCCACATTGGAAATCACCAGTTATGAGTAAGAATTACCCCACTTTATAATACTTACGGTATCCGAAGTAACAAAAGTCATAAAACAATATACATCAAGTTTCAACCTGGCAATAATAAAAGACAGAAAAAGCCTAACCCTTTCTCAACTTCGCGATGAAGAAACTGTTGCAGTCGTGCCTGTGCGTCCACGCCCTGAACACCTTATCGCCGACCTCAAGGAGGCCCCTATCACCCCAGCTGAAGTCATAGGGGATAAGCTCCAGTCCAACGCGGTTCACCGC
Source organism: Thermococcus sp. (assembly GCA_015523195.1). Lineage (GTDB taxonomy): Archaea > Methanobacteriota_B > Thermococci > Thermococcales > Thermococcaceae > Thermococcus. The sequence continues at coordinate 15,485 of WAKU01000043.1, read as the reverse complement.
GAAGAGAACGTTTTCCTCGTTCTCATCGATTCTAATCGAACAGGTGGAGTAAGTCATCTCGCCGCCGTCGCGGAGGTTCTCGTAGGCGTTCCTGAGCATGTTCCTCTGCACGCTGATTATTCGCTTTATCTTCTCCCCGTCGAAGCGCCACTTCACCTCCGGGAACTGGCGGTAGGTTCCGGAGCTTGAGCACGGCGCGTCGAGGATGATTTTGTCAAATTTATCTTTGTCCCTGAAGCTCTGGCCGTCCGCGTGGACCAGTTTGACGTTTTTAATTCCCAAAAGCTTCATCTTCTCCTTCATTCTCATAAGCCTGTCGTAGGAGTAGTCAACCGCAACTATTTCGCCCTTATTTTCCATCAGCGCCGCCGCGTGGAAGGTCTTTGAGCCTGGAGCAGCAGCTAAATCGAGAACCCTCTCGCCGGGTTCCGGATCCAGAACGTGCGCGACGTAGGCACTTGCTAAATCCTGAATAACGAACTTACCCTGATTGTACCAGTCAAGCCTTGTAACCGGCGTTTTGTATTCAAGAACCTTCAGAACGTCCGGAACTGGGGTTAAGGCCGTTCTAACACCATTTCCCTCAAGGTAATCGCGTAGAGAGTCCACGTCCGTCTTCAGCGTGTTCGCCCTGACGTAGTAGCGCTGCGGCCTGTTGTTGCTGAGGAGCAAGCGAACTGCTTCATCGTAGCCGAGCAAATCTACCGCGTACTCCACGTACCAGCGCGGATGGGAGAATCTGACGGAGAGCCACTCGATCCTGTCCTTCTCCTTGAGCTTCTTCAAAGCCTTCTCCACATCGAACTTCTCTATCGAGTGCATGAGCGCGTTGACGAACTTTGCCCGGGAGAAATCAAAGCGCTCCTTGACGATGCGGATTATCGAGTCTGTCGCAACTGCCGGCGGAACCTTCCGGAAGTGCATCTCAAACGTCCCGATGCGGAGGAGGTTCGCTAAGTAAGGGTCGAGATCCTCAACGGTTGAGCCTTTAAGCACGGAGTTGATTATGAAGTCTATCTTTTTTCTCCACTTCTCGATCTCGAAGACGTAGGCATGGGCCAAACCGCGCGCCTTCTCGCGGTCCCTTCCGGCTACCCGCCTGAAGACCCTCTCGAGGGCGTGCTTCGAAGATAATTCGCGCTCCTCAACGAACATCAGCGCGTCCGCCACCACTTCCTGAAAGCTCACGCGGTAAAACAGCTCCATGCTCAGCCTTTTGAGGGGAGGTTTAAAAAGGTGGTGGTGAGGTTTATTAGACCCTTTGCCTACATATGCAGTGGTGAAGGGTATGGAAGAAGTTAACCGGCTGGTCTTTAACTTTCCCCTCTTCAAAGATTACCGGGAAAAGGAGCGGTTCTTCAAAGTGATAGGTCTCCTCGTGAGCCACCAGATAACCCTGGAGAAAGCTGCCGAGCTTTTAGACATGAGTCCCGAAGAGCTTGCCTTTCTCCTCGACAAGTTAGGCGTTGAGTACTCACTTCTTGATGAGAAAGAGGCCAGGCTTGAGAGGAAGGGGCCGATAAACTCATGGGGGAACTGAAGGGTGGAGCGCTTGTCTGATCCTTTTAAGCTGTTATTGGTGGGTGTTTTACAGGCTATGAGGTGATGAGTTATGATCCTCGACACAGACTACATAACCGAGGATGGAAAGCCCGTCATAAGGATTTTCAAGAAAGAAAACGGTGAGTTCAAGATAGACTACGACAGAAACTTCGAGCCCTACTTCTACGCCCTCCTGAAGGACGATTCCGCGATCGAGGAAGTCAAAAAGACCACCGCCGAGAGGCACGGCTCGACGGTGAGGGTAGTCAGGGCCGAGAAGGTGGAGAAGAAGTTCCTTGGAAGGCCGATAGAGGTCTGGAAGCTCTACTTTACCCACCCCCAGGACGTCCCGGCGATAAGGGGGAAGATAAGGGCCCACCCGGCCGTTGTGGACATCTACGAGTACGACATACCCTTCGCGAAGCGCTACCTCATCGACAAAGGCTTAATTCCGATGGAGGGGAATGAAGAACTCAGAATGCTCGCCTTCGACATCGAGACGCTCTACCACGAGGGCGAGGAGTTCGCCGAGGGGCCGATCCTGATGATAAGCTACGCCGACGAGGAGGGAGCGCGCGTAATAACCTGGAAGAAGATCGACCTGCCGTACGTCGATGTCGTCTCCACCGAGAAGGAGATGATAAAGCGCTTTCTGCGCGTCGTTAAGGAGAAGGATCCCGACGTGCTCATAACCTACAACGGCGACAACTTCGACTTCGCCTACCTCAAAAAGCGCTCGGAAAAGCTCGGGGTCAAGTTCGTCCTCGGAAGGGACGGGAGCGAGCCGAAGATACAGAGAATGGGCGACCGCTTCGCCGTTGAAGTTAAGGGAAGGCTCCACTTCGACCTCTATCCAGTCATAAGGCGCACCGTCAACCTTCCAACCTACACCCTTGAGGCGGTTTACGAGGCGATCTTTGGAAAGCCGAAGGAGAAGGTCTATGCTGAAGAGATAGCGCAGGCCTGGGAAACGGGCGAGGGGTTAGAGAGGGTCGCCCGCTACTCAATGGAGGACGCGAAGGTCACCTTCGAGCTCGGAAGGGAGTTCTTCCCAATGGAGGCCCAGCTTTCTAGGTTAGTCGGCCAGAGCTTCTGGGACGTCTCGCGCTCGAGCACCGGCAACCTCGTCGAATGGTTCCTCTTGAGGAAGGCCTACGAGAGGAACGAGCTTGCCCCGAACAAGCCGAGCGCAAGGGAGCTCGAAAGGAGGAGGGAGAGTTACACGGGAGCCTACGTCAAGGAGCCCGAGAAAGGACTGTGGGAGAACATAGCCTACCTCGACTATAAATCTCTCTATCCCTCTATAATCATCACCCACAACGTCTCCCCCGATACACTCAACCGCGAGGGCTGTAAGGAGTACGACGAGGCCCCGCAGGTCGGCCATAAGTTCTGCAAGGACTTCCCCGGCTTCATCCCGAGCCTTTTGGGGGATCTGCTTGAGGAGAGGCAGAAGATAAAGAAGCGCATGAAGGCTACGATAGACCCAATCGAGAGGAAGCTCCTCGATTACAGGCAACGGGCCATCAAGATCCTTGCAAATAGTTTCTACGGTTACTACGGCTACGCAAAGGCTCGCTGGTACTGCAAGGAGTGCGCCGAGAGCGTTACCGCGTGGGGCAGGCAGTACATTGAGATGACCATGAGAGAAATAGAGGAGAAATTCGGCTTTAAGGTGCTGTACGCAGACACAGACGGCTTTTTCGCCACAATCCCTGGAGCAGACACCGAAACCGTCAGAAAGAAGGCCAAGGAGTTCCTCGATTACATCAACCCCAAGCTGCCCGGCCTTCTGGAGCTTGAGTACGAGGGCTTCTACAGGCGCGGCTTCTTCGTGACGAAGAAGAAGTACGCGGTCATAGACGAGGAGGGCAAGATAACGACGCGCGGACTGGAGATCGTCAGGAGGGACTGGAGTGAGATAGCGAAGGAGACGCAGGCGAGAGTTCTTGAGGCGATTCTGAGGCACGGCGACGTCGAGGAAGCGGTGAGAATAGTGAAGGAAGTGACCGAAAAGCTCAGCAAGTACGAGGTTCCTCCAGAGAAGCTCGTCATCCACGAGCAGATAACCCGCGACCTGAAGGACTACAAGGCCACAGGCCCGCACGTGGCGATAGCGAAGCGCTTGGCTGCAAGGGGGATTAAAATCCGGCCAGGGACGGTGATCAGTTACATCGTTCTCAAAGGCTCCGGCAGGATAGGTGACAGGGCGATCCCGGCGGACGAATTCGACCCGACGAAGCACCGCTATGATGCAGAATACTACATTGAGAACCAGGTTCTGCCTGCTGTCGAGAGGATCCTGAAGGCTTTCGGCTACAGGAAGGAGGATTTACGCTACCAGAAGTCGAGGCAGGTCGGACTGGGGGCGTGGCTCGGAATGGGGAAGAAGTGATCCAAAGCTTTCCTTATTCCCCTCTAAACCCCCAACGGCGAGGCTTTCAAGGGAAATGAGCCCCAAAGGAAGCGTGGAATCGTGACCTGAAACGCGATGGCGAAAGTTCTGGAATGAACATCAGGAGAAGTGGTAGCGGGGGGAGGATTTGAACCTCCGACCTCCGGGTTATGAGCCCGGCGGGCACTCCTAGCTGCCCCACCCCGCTGTCTGACCCGTTCTCTACTGAGCGGGCGAGAGTTTATAAAGTTTGCGGGAGCGGTTTTATAACCCCTCGGTCAAAGGGTAACCGGTGAAGTGAATGTACCTGACCCGGGAGGAGGAGCTGGCCTTAGCGGGGGAGTACGGATACGCCCTTCAGAAGGCGATGGAGATACTCGTAGCCCTGGGCGACATCTACGGGGCCGACCGCCTCATCCCCATAAAGAGCGCCCAGGTAGCCGGGGTGTCCTACAAAAACATAGGCGAGGCCGGGGTTGAGTTTCTCAGGGACTTTGTGGAGGCCGGTGCCAAGGTCTCGGTCTACACGACCCTCAATCCGGCTGGGATCGGTGACGACGCCTTCATGGGGAAGCAACGAGAGGTTCTCGAACTCTACAGGGAGATGGGAATAGAAACGACCTCAACCTGCACACCCTACTATGGTGCAAACCTCCCCAAGTTCGGCGACCATATAGCCTGGAGTGAGAGCTCCGCGGTGATCTTCGCCAACTCGATAATCGGGGCGCGGACGAACAGGGAGGGGGGACCATCAAGCCTCGCGGCGGCAATAGCCGGAAAGACGCCCAACTACGGGCTACACCTTGAGGAGAACAGAAAAGCTACCGTTTTGGTGGAGGTCGAGGCGGAAGTTAAGAGCTTCGTGGACTACGCCTCGCTTGGCTACCACCTCGGAAAGAGCCTCGGAAACGACGTTCCCTACTTCAAGAACCTGAGGCCGGAGAGAGTAGAGTTCCTGAAGGAGATGGGCGCCGCAATGGCCGCCACCGGCTCGGTAGCGCTCTACCACGTTGAGGGGGAGACCCCCGAGTATAGGAGTGCAATCGGAGATAACCTTGAGAAGGTAACCGTCGAGGACTCCGACCTGAAGGCGGTGAGGGAGGCATTCAGCGACGACTGGAGTGAGATAGACATGATCCTCATAGGCTGCCCTCACGCATCCCTGCCGGAGGTTAAGGAGGTGGCCGAGCTGCTCTCCATGCGAGGTAGGCCCCTGAGGGTGCCCCTTTTCATAACCGCGAGCCGGGCCGTTAAGGCACTCTCCGATGCCCTCGGCTACACCGAGACAATAGAGCGCTACAACGGGAAGATAGTCCCGGATTCATGCTTCGTTGTCTCGCCGATAAAGGGCTGGTACCGCGGGATTGCCACGAACAGCGGGAAGTCCGCCTTCTACTTCAGATCCTTTGGCTTCAACGTCAGGCTCGACGACGCTGAGAACCTGATAAAGGAGGCCCCGTGAGGTGAGGGAGATGCTGCTGAAGGGAAGGAAGGTCGTCGGGGGAACTGCGGAGGGAGAGCTCGTGGTGTCGAGGAAGCCCCTCTCCTTCCTGGGTGGGGTAGACCCGGAGACTGGTGTTGTCACCGACGCCGAGAGCGACATAAAAGGCCAGAGCATCGTGGGGAAGATCCTCGCCTTTCCGAGGGGGAAGGGCTCCACCGTTGGCTCCTACGTCCTCTACGCGCTCAAAAAGAACGGCAAGGGGCCGAAGGCGATAATAGTCGAGGAGGCGGAGACGATAGTCGCCACCGGGGCCATAATAGCTGGGATCCCGATGGTTCAGGGGATAGACGTTTCGAGGCTCAAAAGCGGCGAGAGGGTCAGGGTGGACGCGGACAGGGGGGAAGTCGAGGTATTGGATGGCGGGCCCTCGGGTGGAGGGTAAGTTTTTAACCCCACCGCCCACTCTACCTTGGAGGGGAAGGATGCCAAAGGGACTTTATGAGTGCGTTAACTGCGGCCACAGGGAGGTAATGGACTCGACGGAGCCACTGCTCGAGGGGGCCTGTCCCGAGTGCGGGGGAGATATGATACTGGTGAAGGTTTTGGAGGACTCTGAAAGCCCTGAAGCCAGCGAGAGTTCTCAGGAAGCCGCTGGAATAAGAGCGGACGTCGAGGCCCTCCTCAGAAAGTTCTACTCGCTTGAGCTCATCGAGGTTCAGGGGGCGGTTGCGGTCTTCAGGGTAACGGAGATCCACGAGCGGGACTTTGAGGCGGTCTTAGCTGAGCTCGAACCCCTCGGCTACTGGGCCGCCCTCAAGAGGGCAGGAAACGAGGTTAGGCTCTTCCTCTTTCCGGCCGAGCAGCCGAAGAGGGACAACCCTCTGGTAGGCGCAACCCTCTTCGTGCTCACCCTGATCTCAACGCTGTGGGCGGGCTACATTCTCGGCCTCTCGTACGTCCGCACGCTCTCCGACCTCGGCATACCGACAAGACAGAGCCCGTATTTAATAGCGGTGGCATTCTCCGTGAGCGTTATGGGGATCTTAGGAACGCACGAGCTCGGGCATAAGGTCGCGGCCTCAATGCACAACGTCCGCTCCACATTCCCCTATTTCATCCCCTTCCCGAACCTCCTCGGCACCTTGGGCGCCGTTATAAGGGTGAAATCACCCATCCCCACGAGGAAAGCCGCCGTGGACTTGGGGGTCAGCGGGCCGATCGCGGGACTGCTCGTGGCGATCCCAGTGACGGTGATAGGGATCAAGCTCTCCCCGGTCATCCCGATGAGCGCCCTCCCAGGCGCCGCCGGAAAGGGGATATACTTCGGCACGAACCTGGTGTTCATTCTGCTGGAAAAGTTGATACTCGGTGCGAGGAGCGGTGACAACTACCTGATCCAGCTCCACCCGGTTGCGATAGCCGGATGGGTGGGGATCTTCGTGACCTTCCTGAACCTGATCCCCGCAGCCCAGCTCGACGGTGGCCACGTTGCCAGGGCCTTTCTGCCCGAGCGGGCCCACAGGTACCTGACCTTAGGGCTCGGCCTCCTCATCCTCCTAATGAGCTACTACTGGGCCGGCTGGGCGATCTGGGCGATCCTGGTGCTCTTCCTCGGGGCCGCAGGGAACCCGGGAGCCCTCGATGAGGTGTCACCAGTACCGTTGAGCAGAAAGGTACTGGCACTAATCGCGGCGCTGATATTTGTAATAACCGTCACACCCGTTCCCTTCTATACGGGATAGCCCTCTCCTTCAGTATCTGCTCTATGTCGTAGTATATCGTGTCCCTTGAGACCCCAAAGACCCTTGAAAGCTCCGAGATGTTCAGAACCTTGGGGTTGTAATCGAAGAGCTCAAGAACGTGCGCTATCACCTTCCTCCTGCTGGACGTCTCAAGCCTCTCCCCCTCAACCTTGGGAATAGAGTTGAAAACAACGACCCCGACCGCGTACGTCCTCCTCGTCACGGGGGTTGTATAAGTTCCAATCCTGAACGCCACCACCTCGGCGTTTTTTATCCTCGCGTTTATCCTCTCGAGAACCTCCCGTATCGCCCGATCCCTACCCCCGGACGCGTGCTCTATTATCAGCCCCCCTCCCGTTCTCGTGGGATCAACGAGGAGGGTCATCGAGAGGTGCATGAAGGCACCGAACGTCAGGTTAATTTGGGCATCTTTAATGTAACTCTCTGGGGGATGAAGAAGCTGCTTAAACCTGTTCTGGAACTCTTTAACGCACTCCTCCACGCTCGCGGACTCGCTGGAGACGTGTATAAGCTTCATTATGCCTCCTCAATGTTATTTCTCCAAAAAATATATAAAGATTGTTTCGGTAATCGGGAGGACGCCAATCAGGGATCAACCCAACATGCTGAAACCCTGTTGCTACATACTCAATCCACTTCCACTTAGCTTGTAAATTCCACAAAGGTTTTTCTGGCTTGTTAATCTTACATCCGCTCTCCTCAATTTTGGTAGAACATCCGGCAAAATTGGGGAGAAAGGCATTTAAATTCTCCCACGGAGGATATTCTTGAGATAACTCTAAGGGGGTGATGTGGAATGATGAGGAAGGCCCAGGGTGCAATCGAGTACCTCTTTATGATTGCAGCGGCCCTCATAATAGTTGCGGTGGTTATTAGATACCTCAAAGGTTCGGCAAGCAGCACCGGAAGTACAATAAGCTCCGGCCAGAGCCAGCTCAACAATGCCGTCAGCAGCGAGCTCAGCAGCGCCCTCAACGGATGATCTCCCCACATCTAACATCTTTTTTATGATTTTGCATCATAACATTCACATCCGTTAGCCTTTTAAGTTCTTAACTGGCATCACTTTATAGTGCACTTCAGCATGGGGTGGAAACATGAAGTACCGGGCTCAGGGTGCCGTTGAGTACCTGCTGATAATGGCCCTCGTATTGGTCATACTCGTCTGGAGCCTTCATTATGCCAAAATAATCAAAGGAGGGCAAGAGAACTTAGCCAGCTCCCTTTCCTCGGACGAGCAGACTCTGAACAGGAAAATCCTCAGCGAGGTCTCAAGCAACCTCAACTCAGGCTGATCCTTTCTATCATCACGTTCCCAACAAATTTTATGATGCACGGCCTGCCGGCCTTGATCTTCCCTTTGAAGGTGACCTTTCTCCCCAGAGAACCTATAAGCGAGCCGTTCAGGTAAACGCTTGCGTTTTCACCGAGCCCCTCAATTGAGATGGAGGTGTAGTTCCTTAGCGGGATGAACATGATGTAAGACGTGTTTTTCATTGAGAAAACGCCGCTCCACTTGCCGAGTATCATACCCTCCAACACCGTGGGATGCCTTAGCAGGAAGCCGTAGACGAAATACCTCCAGTCACTTCTTTTCTTTGCGTCAATAGTGGCATCTCTAAGGGATAGCTCAGCCGTCAGGTTTCTGAGGGCCACTGGATTATCTCCACTTCCCGGGATCCTGAAGATCCATATGTTCCCATGATAGTATAATAGGGAACCTCTCTTCCAGGCTTCCAGTGGATTTATGGGGTTTATGCGAAGGTCTCCATACCCCCTTCCATCAACGTACAGAACACCCCTCTCCGGAGGAGTGGACACCTGTATTATCCTTTTACCCGTCATTAACGGAATCCAGTAGCCGGAGTCCTTGAAGTTACCTATGTAGATCGTTCCTTTGTCAATCCTCTTCCCAATGAAGGGCATTGCATTGAGTGCGGAGCCACTTAGAACAGAGCACTCCTCGTGCGAGTAGTTGGTCAGGTTTACGTAAAAGGCTGGGATTATGAGCAGGGCAACGACCCCTGCGAGAAATCTCCTCCTGGATCTTATCACTGAAAAAATCATTGACAACCCAGCACCAGAGATTATTGGAAGCAGGGGTGTTATAAGCACGTATACCCTTTCAGAGCTCCAGATAGAGGAGTAATACGGGACAGGAACGTGAAACCATATTTTATTCAAAACCAGAAAGAGGTCGTAAGTGAGGGTCAAGAGAAGTGGGAGTCCCTTTCTTCTGAGCGCAAAGATTCCCACAACGTAGAAGGGCAGGAGGACGAACTGGCCGTGATTCCAGAGTGTCTCCCGAAGGATCCAGGCGAACCAGTGCGGGTTGTCCTTAAAGGAATATGCGGGCCTGCTGAAAACGGCCCCTGCGTAATGTCCAACGGGAAATCTCATGGGGTATTCAAGGGCGAAGTAGAGCACAAGACTGGCCCCGATCACCGTAGCGTACAGACAGAGTTTCTGCCGCCATTTCGAGGGGAACAGCAGGGCCAAAAAGCCAACGTAAGCGATAAAGAGAAGGTAAACGTAAGGATGGACAACGAGAACTGAGAACGCGAGTAGAGACCCCCAGAGGAGGAGTAAAAGTTTCCTTTTAACCCCCTGGACGATGGTTAGGGTGCTCAAGAGGAGATAATAGTCAAGGAACATGTGCTGGAGGGAGTAGTTTAAGTAGTAGTAGAACATGTAGGAAAAGGGCATGAGAGAGGCCGCGGCAAGACCAGCTCTCCTCCCGAGGATGCTCTTTCCAAGAGCGTACGTTCCAAGGGGGAGGAGAAGCCATACGAAGAGCTTCAGGGCTTTCATAGAGAAGGGAACGGCGCTTCCACTCGCCAGGCTTATGAAGGCTATGAGGGAGTGGTAGCCCGCTGGATAGCTGAGGAACATTGGGAGGTTCAGGGGATTTCTTTTGATGAAGACAGTTCCCTCAGCAAGGATCTCCTGAGATTTGTAAGCGTGGAATATCGAATCCGAGCCAACGCCTCCGGGGTACGATGGTATCTGAAGGAAGGGCAGTTTTATCCCCGCCGAGAGTAGAACAGCAAAAATTAAGATTGCAACCGCAAAACGGTCAATTCTCCCAAAATTCAGGGCTTCCTCCCAGTTCTCCGTGGCGGAGAGGATAAGGAGGAGGAAATAAGCTACAAAAACCACGGTGGAGAGGGAAAGGCCCGTGAAGCTCACCGCGTGCATAAGGAGTACAGCCACGGTAAACCCGGCCGCCGGGCCTAAGAGGAGCCTCGTTTCAAGATCAAAACCTCTCATTGAAAGGAAGCCCAGGTACCAGAGCATGAAAAGGCTCCCATAGGGGGAGGCAGACGAGAGAAAAATCAGGAGAATGGCCGCCGCCAAGCCTACGAGCGCAGTCCGAGGGAGGAGCATCTCACAACCACCTTTTTCTCGCCGATCCTCTCAATGGTTCCTTTAACATCAACCTCAAGCGACCTTCTGGCAAGGTACACCCTGAAGGTTCCGCCCTGCCCGACCCCTGCGAGAGAGCTGCCCTTCATGACCACGGCAGGTTCCGCGAACTCCAGCGTTACCAAGGTGGCGTTGGGAAACAGGAACTCAACCCCCCCGCTCGATTGAATTGCCCTGAACTCAAGGGTCTTTCCCTTAACTTTCACCCGGAGGAGGTACTCCCCCGAACCCGTTCTTTTTATGAGGACTGAGCTCTCGTTGTGTATGGAAAGATACCCGAGTTCCCTATCCCCGAGCCAGAGCCGCACCTTCCCAAAGTAGGGGGAGAAGGAGACGTTCTTTGGGAAGCCGGTTCTCGTGTAGAGCTCCATAACGTCTCCCCTCTCGTAGGAGCCGCCGAAGAGGAGGGTGCAGTTCTGCCGGCAGTAGGAGATGAGCTCCCCAAACCTCTCCCTGAAGACGGGAGAAGCCTCCATCATCGCATACGTCCACGTACTTATCAGGACGTAGTTGCTTGAATTGAAGGCCTTCCCCAACAGGTTGCCCCTCTCCAAGTAGGTTATCCCGAAGACGTCGAGGTAGCGGGGGTTCACGGGGAGGTGGAGGTAGTAGGCGTTGAAGGGGTTCATTGAGAGGTAGGTACCGTTCCGGAGGGAGTGGGAGGTTATGTAGCCGCCGAGGTCATCGCGAAGCTCCCGGCTGTGGGATGCCCAGGCGATGAGGAGCTTCCCCCGCGGGAAGCTGTAGGCCATTCCAGTAGCAGCCGAGCCGAGGATTATGATGGAAACGATCAGAAATCCTGCAAAGGTGCGCCTTCCAACATTTATTTCAAGCAGGGAGTAGAGCACTGTAATGTACAGGACAAGGAAGAAGGGGTAGAGAAACCTCTGGATAGGAACTATCGGAAAAACTAAGAAGTAGGAGATGAAGCTGAAGACGAGGAGGGTTTTGAGTGCAATTGGGGCGTTGGGCTTCTTTCCCCTCGCAAGGGCTAAGAAAAGAAGGAAGAGGAGGAGCAGAAGGGGAACGCGGGTTATGAGGTAATCAGGCTTGCCGTTTCTGAGGTTCTTCAGAATGAAGTCCATGTACTCGAAGGGATTTATGATTGGGGCGTAGCGGGCGCTCTGGGAGAGGTAGGTCTGGCGCACGTAATCGCGGGAAACGAGGAGGCCCAGGGGCACCTCAACGATCAGCTTCGGGACAATGAGGGCAAGCGCGAGCTTGAGAGCAGGATAAAGGCCTCCAATGAGCTCGCGGCAGGTCTCCAAGAGGGGGTGCATGTACCTGATCCTGAAGGCGTATACGGTTAAAGTTGACCAGAGCACGAGGAAGACGCCAACCGAGATCAGCTGACCTATGGTCTCAACCCCGTGGACGCCCGGGACTATGAGGATGCCCCTCAGGAAATCCGAGGGGAAGAGAACCACTACGCTCACGAAGAGGGAAACGAGGAGAGCGTACGACCCGAGGAGTATGTAAACCTGCTTCCTGCTCAGGAATGCGCGTGATACCCCTTCTAAGTGCCTTCTGCTTTCCCTCATCTCTAAGAACAGGATTGCAAAGTAAAGTGCTACCGCGTAGGGGATTATTGTAAACTTCGATGTCGTCCCGAGACCGGCCCAGAAGAGTGAGATGTAGGCCTGCTTTAAGCCGCCGCCCTTGAAGTACCTGACGAAGGAGTGGAGCGAGAGCAGCGTGAACAGCTCTATCGAGGTCTCGTGAAAGGCGAGGCTGTTCATCTGAACCATAACCGGGTCGAGGGCTATCAGAGTTGCGAAGAGGGCGCCCAGCTTCCAGTCCCGGAGCTCCCTTCCGGTGAGGTAGGCAACGTAAACTGCAGCTAAGCCCAGAACTACGGAGAGAGACCTCCCGACAACATAGCTGTCCCCAAAAATCCTCATCCAGAGGGCGAGGAGGTAGTAGTAAAAAGGCGGGTGCACCGCTATTACGTCCCTGTAGGGGAGGATGCCATGGTTTATGAACCTCGCTATCAGGAGGTAAGTCCCCTCATCGTAGTCGAAGTACTCGTTCATGGCCCCTGATATACCCCACAGACGGGTCAACAGATAGTACAGGATTAACGCTGAGAACAGTAGAATTCTTTTGATCTTCACCTCCATGCTATCCCCCCACGAGGGATCAGGTATCCCCTGAGGATTCTGGGCCAAGGAGTAATAAACCTTTCCAAGCTCAAGGCTCATCCAGCAGTTTGATGAACCTCACGAACAGGGGCCCCTCCTCTGTGGAGAAAGACACGAAGACCAGCTCACCTCCGGGCAACTCGACCGGGATCTGGAACCTGTTCTCTCCAGCCTTGAGCTCAAACCTTCCAACGAGTTTTCCGTTTACTGTAACGTTTAGAGCCTGAGGTCTGAGGGAGTAAACCTCCACCAGGACACCCCTGTAATTCCTGCATGGGGCGAAGCCGACAACACCCTCCTTACCCCTCATCCAAGCGTAGTCCAGGCCCTCAAGGTACATCCTCCTCACGTTGAAATACTTCTTTTTAAAGCCGTAGACAAAGTATTTCCCGTATCTCTCAGTGTTGCCTGGTATGGAATTCCCGCAGAGCCTCAGGGCGGCGGCCGCTTTTCTCTCGTTCATTGATGTATTCAGTGAGGATAGATCAAAAATCCAGTTGTTCCCATTCAGTCTCAGGAGCCTGTATCTTTGGAAGAAGTCCAGCGGATTCAGGCTGGGGGCGTTGGTGTCTATGTAGGCGATGTAACCTGGAAGAACCGTACTCTCATTTAACAGCCTTTCCGAAAAGCTGGAGGGGGTAACGTTCCCTATTCTACACCTCTTTATCCTGCTGTTGAACATTACAGTTATGTTGCTCCAAGGCTCGAAAAAGGGCAACCACTGCGCCGAATCGAAGGTGCAGGAGTTCAACACGGTCGCGTTGGGGAAATGGGTAGATATCCAGTGGAAGTCCTCGAGGTTGTCAGCCCTGACGTAGAAGTTCGCCTCCGCAGAGAGGAGGTCGTAGGCAGTCCCCACGGCAGGAACGAGGAAGAACGCCCCAATAACGCTCAGATAGAAGAGCTTCTTGCTCATCTCCCTAATCGGAACCCGGGAGGTCAACTCGTCGAACCAAGAAATGCCCGCCCCAACGAAAACAGGAAACACTGGAACCAGCCAGAGGAACATCCTCTCTATCGCAGCCGTGCTGTAGAAAGGTATGGGGATATTTACCGTTAGCCTATCGAGAATGAGGAAGAGAACAAAGACGAAAAAAAGCACGAGTGATACCCCCTTCCTCCGAAACTCTTTTCTGTATAAGAGGTAAGCCCCACCGAGGAAGGTGAAGAGAAGTCCTGTGTAGTTATCGTTTCTCACGGTTGCCCACTTGGTAAAGAGCTCAAAATACTGCCAGGTGTCCCTGGGGCCCACACCGTGGAATACCGACAGCTTGGACACGACAACCCCAACGTAAGACGCCCAGGGGTACTCGATTTTTACATGGACAAGCGAGGGGAACCAGAAGTAGGGGTTAACCAGAGCGTGCACAAAAAGAGGTACAATAAAAAGCATGAACACCCTTTTCAAAAACAGGAGAACCTTGTCGGTGCTCAATCCCTTGGAAAGAAGATTAAGTCCGAGGTAAACCACCGCCACAAAGACGTAGTTCTGATAGCTGTACGGGTGAACCAAGATGGCTCCCACACTGATGAGAGTTAGAGAGGAGTATTTCCTCATATCGAAACCATCCCAGATATCAGCGACCAAGCCCAGGAGAAGGGCAAAGAAGTAGAAACCAAGGAAGTTTGGTGCTATGTAAACAATGAGATAGTAGTGGAGCAAATTTACACCCAGCATGGCCAAGAGGGTGTAGCTCGCGACTTTTCTCCCGAACCAGAGATAAGAGAGAACGTAAACGCCCATAGCCAAAAAAACCCATTCCCAGAGCCGGAGTTCGAGCATGACCCTGGGTATTACCCGTTCCCCGCTCAGGAGCATTATAAAAGACGCGAGGGAATGATAGCCTGCCGGATAAGTCAGGACGTCAAAGATCGGAACCACCGGGGGGTAAGTGGTGTCGTACCTGAGCATATACTCGATTTTAGTCGCGTGAAAGAAGTTGTCAACGTTATCGGTTGGATACGTGTAGACGGCCCAGTGGACGATCGCAATGACCAGTATGGGAATAGCCCACCGGAGCAGATCCCCCATTTCGTGAGCCGAGGTTTTGGTGTTAATGAAAAGCCCCGACCATGAGCAGGCCAGCAGTATCACAGTTAGCATAATCAAAAAAACCACTCCCGCCTTTATTCCAAGGCCCAACAGACTGAAGAGATGGAGTACCACAGTTAGAGTTGAGATCCCAAGGGCCGGTGCCACGGAGAGCCTAAGGGCCAGCGGAGAATCCGGAAGGGTGCGATTCACTAAAGGTAAGCCGAGGAGCCAAACCATGATAACCGCCCAGCAGGGACAGAGGAAGCGTGATAGCACGATTAGAGAGAGTACTAACAGGGAGCCAAGGACAAACGACCTAAGGGACGTTCTTTTCAACACTCTAAACGTCTCCATGACGTGGGACTAAGGAGGGAGAGGTTTTTAAGTGTTGACGTTGAAGCATCCAGTTGGTGGGGTGTAATGGGGTTCCTTTCCTTCGGATCGAAAAAGAAAAAGGTCAGGGGGATGCTTGAGGACGGCCAGTTTGAGGTTCTGACCCAGGAGGCCGTGAAGGATAGGAAGGTCTTTGAGGCGCTCGTTGAGCTCCTCGACGACGAGAACCCGGGGATCGCTGGAGATACCCTGCTTGTTTTCACCCAGCTCCTTGAGCTCAACCCGGATTTTATGAGAAAGCATTTCTCCCCAGAGCGCTTTAAAAAGCTCTTAGGGCTCATCCACAGCAGAAACCCCTACGTGAAGGAGAACGCCATGATCCTCGCCTACTCCATCATCAAAACGT